>JANMAD010000248.1:0-4169 GCA_031359515.1 Acidobacteriota bacterium
CGGTTCGAGAGGTCAATCGACTGCCGCCACTTGCCCTCGAGCGCCGCCGTCTGAGCCTGTAAAAAAAGCGGCCAGTAGGGAAATGAATTCGCATCCGCCCAGCCAAGCTGTTGCTGCATGGCCGCCGCATCATTGGCATGATAAGCGATCCAGTAGAGGTACCAGTGATATTCGCGGGCATCGAGGTTGTTGCCAAACGCTTGCTGGTATATCTGCTTGGCCTCGTCAAAGCGATTGAGGTACACCAGCGCGCCGGCGTAGTTTGAATAGGCCGCGGCGATCTTGGGATTAAGGCGCACCGCCTCGCGGCCGTTCTCGGCAGCTTTCTCGAACTCGCCAACTTCCAGATACAGATCGGCAAGCGCGTGATACGGTCGCCAGTAACGCGGGTAAGTATGCTTCCAGACCTCGCCTACCTCGATCGCTTTCACCAGGTCATGGGTCACGGCCCGGTGATAAATCATGGTGATGTATAGCTTCTCGTTTTCGCTGGCCCGCGCGCGCAGCTCAAAAGCTTTGGTCGCCGAGACAGTCGCCGCATTGTTATCATCATTATTTAGTTGCTCGCGCGCCAGCGCCTGATAACCGAGCGCAAAATTTGGATCGAGTTCAATCGCCCGCTGATAAAACGGAATGGCCTTTGGGTAATTACCGCTGTTAGCCAACTCTAAGCCGAGCGAATAAGCCTTGAGCGCGTCCAACGATGCGGTGGTCGCCTGCTCGATGGGCGCATCGAACTTCTGAATCGAACTCAGGCTTTCGCCTAACTGCCCGCGCAACTTGATTGCGGCTTGTGACAGAGCCGTTAATACGCGCTCCTTGCTTTCAGCCTCTGTTTGCTCGCGCGCAATTTCTTCGCCCGTCTGCGCCTTGACCGCCTTGAGCATAAGCACGTAGTGGCTGCCTAGCGGGGCTATAGAGCCTGAGAGAAAAGCTTTTAAGCCCTGACGCTGGCAAATCTCGCGCGCTATCGCTTCGCTCACGTGCTCGTCCGGCCTGCGTTGCATCAGTTGCAAGGTCTCGCGCACACGCGCCTCCGGGAAAATGTCGAGAAAGGGCGACTGCCCAAGGGTGACGGCCAAGCCTTGTTTGAGTGTCCCATCGAAGACCGGATCGCCCGTCGTATTCTCAATGTCGGCGAGCAGGATAGTATCTTTGTCGGTCAGTGGCGTTGGCCGGGGTCTGAAAGCCGCGAAATAAATTAGGGCTGCTGCCGCTAGCAGGCAGGGAAGCAGCGCGCGGAGCACAGCGCGCTTGCGTTTCCTGAGTTCATTGACGAGGTACTCTGCGCTTGAAGTCGTGTGCGGATCGGCAGACGCGGTCTGGCCAGTCGCGCCGATCCCCTCAATCGCCGCGACTGGCCCTGTGCTCCGCGGGCCGCCGGTGACGGTCTTTGGTGCCGCCGGAGCATCGCTGTAATCAGCGGTTGCCGAGCGTTCGAGTTCCGCTTCAAAGGCCAAGCGCCGTCTTAAGCTTTTCAAGTCAGCGGAGAATTCTTTGGCATGTTGGTAGCGGTGGTTGCGATTTTTTTGTAAGGCTTTGACGATAATGCGCTCAAGTTCGACGGGACACCCCGCCGCGAGTTCCGACAGGGCGGGCGGTTCGCTCGTCAAGATGGCCGCAATCAAATCACCGAAAGTCTCGCCCAAAAACGGTTTCCGGCCGGCGACCATTTCGTAGAGCAGCACGCCCAAACTCCAAATGTCGGTACGCGCATCTATCGTCTGATTCCGCACCTGTTCCGGTGCCATGTAGGGGGTGGTACCCATTATTTTGCCCGGCTCGGTTCTGACCATCTTCGCTATGGTGTCGGCTTCGCTCTCGACCGCACCGGATGTGCGTTCGGTTAACTTGGCGATGCCAAAGTCCAGCACCTTCACATAGCCATCGCGGCGCACCATGACGTTGGCGGGCTTGATGTCGCGGTGCACAATGCCGGCCTCGTGCGCCGCCTGTAATGCTTTTGCGATCTCCGCCGCGACGGCCAGCATTTCACTCAGCCGCAACGGACGATTTGCGAGCCGCTCGGCCAAAGTTGTCCCGTCAATAAACTCCGTCGCGATGAAGTGCACTCCGGCGCTCTCACCAATTTCGTAAATCGTGATGATGTTTGGATGATTGAGCGCGGAAACTGCATGTGCTTCACGTTCAAAACGGAGTAGGCGTTCCTTGTCTGAGGCGATATCCCCCAACAAAACTTTTAATGCAACTCTACGATTCAGTTTCATGTCCCGCGCCAGATAAACCTCGCCCATGCCGCCCGCGCCGAGGGGCGATTGAATTTCGTAGCGACCGAGCCTTGTGCCTGCGTTGATGCTCATGTGCGCGGCGCGTTAGTCCTCGCGCCTCTCTCCGGTGGGCTGCTGCGAGAGTGCGGGCATTCTAGCCGATCATGGGCGCGGATTCAGCCTAAATTTGTGCCCTTGAGCCGTGCGACCTCGCGCGCCGCGTAGTCGCGGAAGCGGCGCAAGGCTTCGGCGGCCCAGACGAGGCCGCGAAGATCTCCACCACGCGGGCGACCAACACACGCACATCCCCATCACAAGCGCGCCAATGCTGCCCGCGCGGCAAACGAAGAGGCAGGGAGTGCGTGCTTCATCATTATCAA
Organism: Acidobacteriota bacterium; assembly: GCA_031359515.1. Taxonomy (GTDB): domain Bacteria; phylum Acidobacteriota; class Blastocatellia; order Pyrinomonadales; family Pyrinomonadaceae; genus QHXQ01. The sequence continues at coordinate 2,609 of JANMAD010000248.1, forward strand.
TTGCTCATCATCAATAGCTCATCGTTTTAGAAGTTACGCAGTTGAAAAATGCGGAAGCCCGCACGAAGTAAGGGCGCACAACACACACTTACTTCGTGCGTGTTTCCGCAACTGCGTAACTTCTACGTTTATTGCCTCATCGGTTCAATGATTCAATCAGCCAACGAAGCAATTCCTTCATCCCTCATCCCTCATCCTTCATTCCTTTTTCCCGTGCCCGCCGCCGCCCGGTGTCGCGATGCGCACGCGGTCGCCCGCTTGCATTGACCAAGAACCTTTAGCCGCGATGGCCTCAACGCGCCCGTCGCGCCGCACGATCACGTCGCGCCCGGTCGCGCCATCCTGCCCGCCCACGAGACCGTAAGGGCCGCGCCGTCGTCTGTCCGCGAGCAATGACATGCGCGCGGGCGTGAGCGTTTCGATCTCGCGGATGACACCGTCGCCGCCGCGCGTGCGCCCCTGTCCACCTGAATCTGCGCGCAATGCATACGCGCGCACGCGCAAGGGGTAAGCGTACTCCAATGCTTCGACCGGCGTGTTCAAACTGTTGGTCATGTGCGTATGCACACCGCTCAGGCCATCCAACGCGGGTCGCGCGCCCATGCCGCCCGCGACCGTCTCGTAGTAAGCGAACTCGCGGCCCGTTAGTGCGTCCATGCCGCCGATGGTCAGATTGTTCATCGTGCCCTGACTCGCCGCCGGGATACGCGCCGGGAGAGCTTGCGCCAACGCTTTGAACAACACATCCACGATGCGTTGCGACGTTTCGACGTTACCGCCGGCCACAGACGCGGGCGGCAGAGCGTTCGTCACCGTCCCGCGCGGCGCGATGACCGTGAGCGGCTCTATCAGCCCCGCGCTCGCGGGCACTTCGTCGGTCGTGAGCAGGCAGCGGAACACGTATGCGACGGCCGACACGGTGATCGCCTCGACCGCATTCAACGGCCCCGCGACCTGCGCCGCGCTACCGGTGAAATCAATAGTCGCGCGCGCGCCTTTGATCATGACACGCACGCGCAACACGACCGGCTGTTCGTTCACGCCGTCGTCGTCCAACTCGTCCTCTGCTTCATACACGCCGTCCGGTATCGTCGCGATGACGACGCGCATCATCCGCGCCGAGTAAGCGATCAAATGGCCGGCATACACCCGCGCTTCACTCGCGCCCGCGCGTCTGACGATCTCCAGTAGCCGAGCCGCGCCTGTCTGTAACGAGCCAATCTGCGCCGCAAAATCCGCGCGCCGCTCTTCCGCCCCGCGCACGTTCGCCATTAGCAATCGCATCACGTCATCAACCACGCGCCCGGCGCGCACCAACTTCACCGGCGGGATGCGCAAGCCCTCGCCGTACACGTCCGTCGCCATGCCCATTGAGCCGGGCGACGCGCCGCCGATGTCCGCGTGATGCGCGCGATTCGCGACATAAAAGATCGGCGCGGGTGTGCTTGTCTTTCTGTTGCTCGGCGGCTTGGCGAAGACACCCTGCACGAGCGTCACGTCCGGCAGGTGCGTGCCGCCCGCGAACGGATCGTTCAAGGCGACCACATCGCCGGGCGCGAGC
>JANMAD010000265.1:0-4036 GCA_031359515.1 Acidobacteriota bacterium
GGGTCAGGTCTTGGTATTTTAATCTCGGGGGGCGCTCTTTTTATGTGTCTGGGGGTTTCTTCGTTGGTTTTTTTCTCTACTAGCCACGCCCGATAGCTGTTTACAAATTGGTGCGGCAGCCCACTAGCGGGCCGCCGGGACGGGATCGAGAAGTTCGGAGATCGCCTGTTGCAGTTCGTCGCGTAGTATCGGTTTGACGAGGAAGCGGTCGCAGCCGGCGGCGGCGGCCTCATCCGCGACAGTGTCGTGGCCGGTTAGCACGATGGTTGGTAGAGCGCGCCAGCGCGGATCGCTTTTGAGCGCGACGATCAACTCGCCGCCGCTCACATCGGCCATAGACCAATCGGACAATAGGAGATCGATCTGCGGCGCACGCTCTAAGAGTTCGCGGGCGCGGGCGGCACTGTCAGCCAGCAACACTTCGTAGCCCATGCGCTCGACGAGTTTGCCGAGCAGTGTGAGCAGGTCGGGTGTGTCTTCGACGATCAGCACGCGGCGTTTGGCGGTTGTCGTCTCCGCGTGTGCGACGTATGCGGGCAGCAGCATTGAGTACGTTGCACCGATGCCACGCTGGCTGCGCACGGCGACGTTGCCGCCATGCGCGGCGGCGATGCGTTTGGCGATGGCAAGGCGCACGCCGCAACCGCCCGCATGTCTGTTGCCGTCCGTCGGCCGCCAGAACGAGTCGAAGACGAATGGCAACTCTTCGGCCGGGATGCCGGCGCTCGTGTCGGTAATGTTGATGATGACGAAGTGTCGCCCCTCGTCGCCGCGCCGCGTGCCCGTGATGCCCTGCGCTTCGACGACCACATCGCCGCCGTCGTGCGTCGCGCCCAGCGCGCAGGCGAGTATATGGCCTAACGCACGGCGTACCTGCCAGGCATCGGAAAGGAGCGCGGGCGTGCCCGGCAGCACTTGCGCTTTGATCTCTATGCCGCGTAACGCCGCTTCGCCACGCAGCGATTCGATCAACTCCGCAAGCAAGTCGGCGGTCTCCAGTTGTTCCGGTTTGAGCGGCAGCGGCCGCTCCTGATGTTGGGCCACTTCGAGCAGATCGTCCACGAGCCGGCGCAGACGCGCGCCCTGCCCGACGGCCGACAGCAATAGGTCGCGGTCTTCGGCGTCGAACTGTTCACGCGCGCTCAGCTTACTGTCGAACAGTTCCAGCAGCGCGAGGATACTGGCGAGCGGCAGCCGTATCTCGTGTATGAGCGTGCTGACAAAGCCGCTCTTTAAACGCGCCAGTTCGCGCTCGGCTTCGGCCGTAGTGTCCGCCTGCATCTGCGCAGGGAACGACTCCAGCGTTTCCGTGTTCATCATCTTTTAGGTACAGCCCTTCGGACCGGAGAGTCTATTAACAGGAGAGAGGGGTGTAGTGGGCGACGCAACTGCCGGAGCAAGGTCGCCACTAAGTTCGAGTGTATAAAAATTTGTGCGCGGGCCGCAAGCGAAAACATGGCTAAGGAGTGCAAGAAAAGGCATGAGCCATGCGCGCTATCGCCCACCGAGCGTGCTGCCCGCCGCATGACGGACGAGCCGTTGTTGCCGCCGCGCGTCATTGACGCGCGATTGCGCGGTGGTATTACATAACAGACAGCAAACTCGATTAGACGTGCGACACTAAAGCGAAACTTATGCGCTTAGGACACAACCCGGAAATTATCCACGAACCCACACGAAACAAAACACGAACCTCGCTGGCCTTGCTTTGTGTTCTGTTTCGTGTGGGTTCGTGGAGCATCTGTTTGCTTCTATACCAATCTCATCAGGACTGATTTAGAGGAGCGGCCGCGTGCGCAAACAAACCATACTGCGTTTGGCTCGTTGTCTCTGTCTGGGGCTGTTGGCCGGCGCAAGCGTCTGCGCGCAGACAACGCCGCCGCCTGTCTTAGGGGTGGCGAAGTTCGCGCTACGCCGCAGCGGTTTGGAGCTTGAGCGCGCGACACACGCGGGCGCGTTCTACGACGTGACGGGCCGCCGCGCTGCCGCATTCGGCTACGAGCATCGCGCGCTCGAAGCGTGGGTCTATCCAATGAAACTGCTCGATCAGTTCGAGCTATCATTCCGCCTCGCGGGCTACCCGCTCGACATCTACGGCGCGGACACGCTCGCGCGCATCACGACGCGCCCCGAAGCCACGATCTTCACCTACGCGCACGCCGCTTTCACCGTCCGCCAGATCATCTTCGCGCCGATTGATGAGCCGGGCATCGTCATGTTGCTCGATGTGCAGAGCGCGCTGCCATTGACCGTGACGGTTTCGTTTCGGCCGCGCCTGCGTCTGTCTTGGCCCGCCGGCTTGATGACCGGCGGGCTGAGTTGGGATGAGAAAGCGCACGTATACTTTCTGACCGAAGAGACGAAGCGTTTCGTCGGGGTTGTTGGCTCGCCCGCCGCGCGCGACATCTCCGTGATGCCTTATCAGGAAGAGCCGCGCGCCGTGCCCGCGCGGTGCGTGATTGAGACGACGCCGGAAATTTTGCAGACGCAATTCATTCCCATCGTCATCGCCGGCAGCATAGAAGGGCACGACAAAGCAAAAGCCGCTTACGAGCGCATACTAAACTCGATTCCTGCACTCTACGCACAGACGGTCGCGCATTACGAGCGTTTGCAGAGCGAGACACTCAACGTGCAGACGCCGGACGCGCAACTCAATAAAGCGTATGCGTGGGCGAAGGTCGGCATGGACAAAGGCGTGGTGACGAACCCGCTGCTCGGCACAGGTCTCGTCGCGGGTTATCGCACGTCGGGCGAATCTGAGCGGCCCGGCTTCGCGTGGTTCTTTGGGCGCGATGCGCTCTGGACGAGTTTCGCCTTAAACGCCGAGGGCGACTACGCGACGACCCGCACCGCGCTCGCGTTCCTCAAAAAGTTTCAACGCGCCGACGGCAAAATCCCGCACGAGATTTCGCAAGCGGCCGCGCTCATCCCGTGGTTCACGGATTACGAGTACCCGTGGGCGAGCGCCGACGCCACGCCGCTCTATGTGATCGCGCACGCAGACTATTTCCGCGCTACGGGCGACCGTGCGTTTCTCACAGAGCATTGGGACTCGATCATCAAAGCTTACCGCTTCACCGCCGCGACTGACACGGATGGCAACGGGCTAATCGAGAACACAAAGTTCGGGCATGGCTGGGTCGAAGGCGGCGCGCTCTATCCGCCGCACGAAGAGATTTACATGCAGGGTTTGTGGATCGCCGCCGCGCACGATTTGGCGGAACTGGCGGACGTGATGGGTGACAAAGAACTCGCCGCGCAGGCCCGCGCCGCACAAGAGCGCACACGCGCCGCGATGGAGCAAACCTACTGGCTCGCTGCGCGCGGCCACTACGACTACGCGACGAAACTTCCCGCCAAAGAAGCGGAGAAGGCTGACCCCGGCCCAAACCGCGAGCGCAGGCAAGCGCGGATGAATGAACTGCAAGCAGCGCGGCGCTTCGAGGAAGATACAGTCTTGCCCGCCGTGCCGCTCTGGTTCAAGACTGTGCAGGACGAACGCGCGCAAGCTGAAATCGATCATCTCGGCAGCGCGCAACTCGCGACCGATTGGGGCGCACGCATCATCGCGCACGAGAGCCGCCTCTACGATCCGCTCTCATATCACCACGGCTCGGTCTGGCCGTTGTTCACCGGTTGGGCGAGCCTCGCGGCTTATAACTACTATCGCGCGCACGTCGGCTATCAGGCGCTCATGGCCAACGCCTTGCTCTACGAGCAAAACGATCAGGGCTACGTCACCGAACTGCTCTCCGGCGATTTCAACGCGCCTTTCGGTCGCTCGTCGCATCATCAAATCTGGTCGGAGGCGATGGTGGTTACGCCGTTCGTGCGCGGCTTGCTCGGTCTCAGTTGGGCGGACGCGGGCCGGACGCTCCGGTTTGCGCCACAACTGCCCGCGCAGTGGGACGAGTTAGCGATCAACAATATCGTTTCAGCCGCGAGCGGGCAGCGCTACGATCTGCGTCTCGTGCGCGGGCGCGGGTTCACACGCATCACCTTGCGCCCGCGCGCGTCGGCCCTCAACCAGCAG
>JANMAD010000267.1:0-2086 GCA_031359515.1 Acidobacteriota bacterium
CGACGCCCGCGCCGAGATAGATGGCCGTGGCGCGCGTCGTTTGCACGCGCGGCGTGTAGCGCGGGTTGGCAAGAAAGGTGACGTGGCCGGCGTCCGCCTCATCAAGTCCCGCCGCGCCCGCGATCTCAAGTTCGCCATCGCCTTCGACCTGTGCGTCCGTCTGCTCTGCGAGTTCTGAAAGTTTCATAAAAATAGCGCGGCCGTTGGGCATAAGGCCAAAAACGTGCCGCGTGCCTCCTGCATTGATTGAAGTCCGGGCACAATCCGCCGCGTTAGCGACGTGATGACTTTAGCCCGGCGTTTCAACGCCGGGGTTAGGCATGACGGAGTGACCGTCGTCGCGTGAGCGACGGTTGACCCGCGCATCGCCATTCAAGCGTCGCTAACGCGACGCCGGGCATCTCGCCGCCTTTTCCCGGCGTTGAAACGCCGGGCTAAACTCAGCCGCCGCTCTGCGGCGAATTTATGCACTGGGTCACATCAAATTCACTGGATCGATCTCAACGTTCACCGCTTGCAAATCGCAACCGCTCGCTTGACCCGCGTCCGCCAACGCTACGTCGAGTACGGCGCGCATGCGTGTGCGGTTGCGGGCCTTGACGAGTAGTTGGATGCGATGCTCGCCGCGCAGGCGCGCGAGCGGCGCGGGCGCGGGGCCGAGGATGCGGCAGACGCGATCTGTGTTCGCCGCATCAAGCGCGCGGCGCAGTTCGGCGGCGGTCGTCTGCGCGCGTTCCCAGTCCGCACAGTGTACGAGCAGCGACGCGAGCGCGACGAACGGCGGATAGCTCAAGTTCTTGCGATAGCCGATCTCTTCCGTGTAGAAGCCCGCGTAGTCCTGCGCGCAGGCGTGGCGCAAGGCGTAGTGATGCGGGTGGAAAGTTTGAATCAACACGCGCCCCGCGCGCTCGCCGCGCCCGGCCCGGCCCGCGACCTGTGTGAGCAGTTGAAACGTGCGCTCGGCGGCGCGAAAGTCGGGCATGCCGAGGCCTGCGTCAACTGAGACGACGCCGACGAGCGTCACGTTCGGAAAGTCGTGCCCTTTGGCGATCATCTGTGTGCCGACGAGCATGTCGAGTTCACCCGCGCTGAAACGTAGGATAGCTTGCTCAAATGTGTGGCGGCGCGCGGTCGTGTCGCGGTCGAGCCGCGCGAGGCGCAGGGTGGGGAAGCGTTGTTGGATGATTTCTTCGATCTGCTCCGTGCCTTCGCCGACGTAATGTATGTATTGCCCTTTGCACGCGGGGCATTGCTTGGGCGGGCGGGCGCGGAAATCGCAGTAGTGGCAGATGAGACTTTGCTCGCGTTGGTGGAACGTGAGCGTCACATCGCATTGCGGGCACTGCATGCGCTCGCCGCACGAGCGACACAGGACGAAACTCGAATAGCCGCGCCGGTTCAATAACACGATGGACTGCTCGCCGCGTTCGTGCATTTCGGCAATCGCGTTCATTAACTCTTCCGATAACACCTGATACTTGCCTGCGCGGGCGAACACGTCGCGCATGTCCACGATCTCGACGGCAGCGAGCGCGCGATCAGCCACGCGCTTTTGCAGTTGCAGATAGTGATACTTGCCCGCCCGCGCGTTGTGAAACGATTCAAGCGACGGCGTGGCCGAGCCAAGCACGATGACGGCCCGCGCCTTGTGCGCCCGCACTACGGCCACGTCGCGCGCGTGATAGTAAGGCGACTCTTGCTGGCGATAAGATGCTTCATGTTCCTCATCCACGATCACGACGCCGAGGTCTGCGACCGGCGCGAAGACGGCCGAGCGCGTGCCGATGACGACGCGCGCCGTGCCCCGCTTGATGCGACTCCATTCATCGTAACGCTCGCCTGTGGTAAGAGAGGAATGCAGGATCGCCACCGCGTCGCCGAAGTGCGCCCGCAGGCGGCGCGAGAAGACGGGCGTGAGCGCGATCTCCGGCACGAGCATCAACGCCGCACGGCCTTGCGCGAGCGCAGCCCGCATCGCGTGGATATAGATTTCTGTCTTGCCGCTGCCGGTGACGCCGTGCAACAGGAACGCGGCGTAAGCGCGCTTCGTCAACGCCGCTTCGATCTCATCGAGTGCGGCGCGCTG
>JANMAD010000298.1:0-3879 GCA_031359515.1 Acidobacteriota bacterium
TTCTTCGAGAATCAGGCGACCGCCACGCTGCCCGCGCAGGAGGTCGTCATCACAGATCAACTCGACGCCGTTAAGTTTGATCTCTCGACTTTCAGCTTCGACACCGTCGCCTTCGGCACACACCTCGTCACGCCGGATGGCATTAATCAATTCACGCAAGACGTTGACCTGCGCCCCACGAACGATCTCATCGCCCGCGTCAGCGCGCAACTCGATCTCAACACCGGCTTAATCACGTGGCGCTTCCAGTCCATTGATCCGGCGACGGGCCAACCAACCGAAGACCCGACCGCCGGCTTCCTCCCGCCCGACACCAATCCGCCGGCCGGCGATGGCCTCGTCGCCTTCACGGTTCAACCCAGAGCAGAGCTTGTGACCGGCGATCTATTGCAGAACCAAGCCCGCATCGTCTTCGACACTAACCCGCCGATTGACACGCCCGTGCGGTTCAACACGATTGACAAGACGCCGCCGGTGAGTCAGGTCGCGCCGCTCGCCGCCGTGCAGGCCGCGCCCAACTTCAACGTCAGTTGGGCCGGCACAGACCAAGAGACGGGCATCCAGAACTACACCATCTACGTTGCGGATAACGGCGCGCCCTTCACCGCTTGGCTCGTCGGCACACAGAACACCGCCGCCGTGTTTATGGGCCAGCCCAACCACGACTACGCTTTCTACAGCGTCGCGCAGGACGGCGCAGACAATTACGAAGTCGCGCCTGACACGCCCGACGCCAGCACGCACGTCGCCGCAGCCGACCTCGCGCTCGACCTCTTCGCCACCACCGTCCCCATCGATCAGGGCGACCAGATCACCTATACGATCAACGTCAACAACAACGGGTCTGACGCCGCCACTGGCGTGACCGTCACCGATGTGTTGCCGCCGGGCACAACCTTCGTCTCCGCTACGGCCGGTTGCGCGCTCAACAACAACACCGTGACCTGCGCGCTCGGCACACTCAACAACGGCGCGGGGGCGCAAGTTATGATCACGCTCAGCCCGCACGTGCCCGGCACGCTCACCAATGCCGCGTCGGTCAGCGCCCTCACCGGCGACCCGGACGCGACGAACAACACCGACACGCAGACGAGCACGATCAACGGCTTCATCACCGGCCGCGTCATGCTGCCCAGTGGTGCGCCGCTCGCCAACGTCACGCTCACGGCCACCGGCTCGCAGAACCTAACCACGCAGACCGCCAGCGATGGCAGCTACGCCTTCGCCAACGTCACGCGCGGCGACAGCTACACCGTCACGCCGTCGAAACAGGGCTACACTTTCAGTCCGCCGAGCATCACCATTGACAACGTCATCTCGCCGCAGACCGCCGACTTCACAGCCACGCCGAACGTAGTGGCTGTCTTGCCCGCGCCCGGCGACGTGATCATCAGCGAGTTTCGCGTGCGCGGCCCCAATGGCACGACCGACGAGTTCGTCGAGCTCTACAACACGACGAACAACGACATCAACGTCAACACGCCAGATGGCTCGGCGGGCTGGCCGCTGGCCGCGCTCGCCGCCGACGGCGTGACCATCACGACGCCGTTCACGATCCCTATTGACACGATCATCCCCGCGCACGGTCATTATCTCGCCGTCAACAGCGCGGGCTACAGTCTCAGCGCCCGCGCGAGCGCCGATCAAACTTATACCGCCGACCTCGCCGACAACACCGGTCTCGCGCTCTTCGACACTGCCGACCCCGCGCATTTCGATCTCGCCGAGCGGCTCGACGCGGCGGGCTTCAACGTAGGCAGCACAGCCGCACGCACGCCGTTGGTTAAGTTGTCCGCGCGCAGTAGTAAATGGCGTGCGCTCAACAGAGCGAGCGCCTACGCTAAGCTTGGTGTGACACCACCTGACTTGTTCCGTGAAGGTGCGGGTCTTACGCCGCTCCAAACATCGGCGGGCGAGTACAGCGTCGTGCGCAAAATGACGAGCGGCGTGCCGCAAGACACCGGCGACAACGCGGCTGATTTCGTCTTTATCGCCACGAGCGACTTTGGCGGTCGCAACAACACTGCCCTGTCCGTCCTCGGCGCACCGGGGCCGGAGAATACGAACAGTCCCGTGCAGCGCAACGCCACAATCAAGGCATCGCTCATTGATCCGCAAGCGCCTGCGACGGCCGCGCCGAATCGCGTCCGCGATTTTACGCCGGTCGCGCGCGGCCAGTTCGGCACGCTCGCCATTCGCCGCCGGTTCACCAACCAGACGGGCGCACCCGTCACCAGCTTGCGCTTCCGCGTCGTGGACATCACCACGCTCAACACACCGAACCCCGGCGGCGCGCAGGCCGACCTGCGGGCATTGAGCTCAAATGATGTGGTAGTCACAATCAGCGGCAACCAGTCGCTCACGGTGCGCGGCACAACGCTGGGGCAGCCGCCGGTGCAAACATTCGGTGGCGGCTTAAACTCAACTTTGGCCGTCGGCCCGATCACATTGAGCAGTCCGCTCGCACCGGGCGCAAGCGTGCCGGTGCAGTTCTTGTTAGGTGTGCAGTCGAGCGGAAGCTTTCGCTTCTTCATCAACGTGGAGGCCGCGCCGGCTGCCGCGCCCGCGTTGCTCCGGCCCAAGCAACCGCGTAAAGCGCCTAGCCAATCTGGGCCGGTCTGGCCGCGCAAACTATAAGCGGGCGGCGTGGCAAGCGGCGGCTTGCCGCGCCGCCCAATACCCGCAGCCTCTTTCCGCGCCTGCGCCGACAATATGCCGCACGCCGTCGGAAATTCTCTGTTGCCCTGCTCGCCTTCTGTACGGCCGCTTGCGTTCCTCACCTGCGCTCGGCTACATTCTTCGCTCCACCAGAACGCGATTCCGCCTTTCAATTTTTAGCCTGACGTAGCACGCGGATCGCCAAGTTTCTGCGGCGCAAATTCACTCCGGCGAAAGGATGCATTTCTACCCGTCATGAAAGTTTACCCGACCAATCAGATTCGTAATCTCGCCATCATCGGCCACGGCGACTCAGGCAAAACGCAACTCATCAGTTCCCTGCTTTATTTCGCCGGCGCGACGCCGCGTTGGGGCAAAGTGGACGAAGGCACAACCACGACCGATTTCGACGAAGACTCTATCGCGCGCAAGATCACTTTGAACTCTGCGCTCGCACACCTCGAATACAAAGACCACAAGATCAACTTGATCGACACGCCGGGCTACGCCGCCTTCGTCGCGCATGCGCGCCCCGCTTTGCGCGTCGCCGACTGCGCGCTCGTCGTCGTGGACGGCGTCAACGGTGTCGAAGTGCAGACCGAGAAGACCTGGGCTTACGCGAACGAGTTTCTTGTGCCGCGCATCATGGTCATCAACAAACTCGACAAAGAGCGCGCTGATTTCGGCGCGGCCCTTGATAGCGCGCGACACACATTCAGTCGCGCCATCGTGCCGTTCACGCTGCCCATCGGTAAGGAGAAGGATTTCAAAGGCGTCGTGGACATCGTCCACATGAAGGCTTACGAGTTCGATGAGCAGGGCAAGGCGAAAGAGATCGACATCCCGGCCGCCGGGCGCGAAGTGGCGGACAAGGAACGCGAGCGTCTGATCGAGGTCATCGCGGAATCGGACGACGCGCTATTGGAAAAGTATTTCGCCGAAGGCACGCTGCCCGAAGAGGACATTGTGCCGAACATCTCGAAGGCGATTGCCGCGAGCCGCCTCTGTCCCGTCTTCGCCGCGTCGAGTCTCTCGCTCGTCGGCTTGCAGAATATATTAGACGGCATCATTGATTACGCGCCCGCGCCCGACGCGCACGAAGCCGAGCACGGCCGCACCGCGCTCGAAGCCGACGGCGGCGAACCGCTCACGCGCAAGTACAGCACGAGCGAGCCTTTCTCCGCTTACGTCTTCCGCACCATCGCCGATCCGTTCGCGGGC
>JANMAD010000353.1:0-2746 GCA_031359515.1 Acidobacteriota bacterium
GTGCGCGACGAGCAGCGAGGTGCGGTCGCGCAGGACGCGCTCGATGGCTTGTTGAATCAGTTGTTCGGTCTCGGTGTCAATCGAAGAGGTGGCTTCGTCGAGGATGAGCAACGCCGGGTCGAAGGCGAGCGCGCGGGCGAATGAGATCAGTTGCTTCTGCCCGACTGACAGCCCCGCGCCGCGCTCGCGCACTTCCGCCTCATAGCCTTCGGGCAAACGCTTGATGAACTCTTCGGCGCGGACTTCGTGCGCCGCCCATTCGACGCGGGCTGCGGGAATGTCTGCGCGGCCCAAACGTATGTTGCCCGCAATCGTGCCGCTGAAGAGAAACACGTCTTGCAGGACGACAGCGAAGTTCTGGCGCAGGGCATGTAAATCCCATTCGCGCACGTCCACGCCATCAAGCAACACGCGCCCGCGTTGCACGTCGTAGAAGCGCATCAAGAGATTCGTGATCGTCGTCTTGCCTGAGCCGGTGTGCCCGACGAGCGCGACCGACTGGCCCGGCTCGACCGTGAACGACACGTCCTTTAAGACCCAATCCTCGTCCTTATAAGCGAACCAGACATTTTCAAACTCGATGCGCCCCTGCGCGCGACCGGTCTTTTGCGGCTCAGTCGGGGTGGTGATCGCGATGGGCAGATCGAGCGCGCGGAAGATGCGATGCGAGGCGACCATCGCGGCTTGCAGCACGTTGTACTTGTCGGAGATGTCGCGTATCGGTTGAAAGAGTTGTTGCGAATACTGGATGAACGCGACGAGCGCGCCGAGCGTCAGCACTTGTGTCTGCCCCGTGCTTTGCAGCGCGCGATAGCCGCCGAACCAGACGATCAGCGAGATGCCGACCGCGCCGATCAGGTCTACGAGCGGGAAGAAGACGGCGTAGTAGAAGATCGTGTCGATATTGGCGCGGCGATAATCGTCGTTCAGATCGTGGAACTGCGCGAGCGACTTCGCTTCGCGGTTGAAGAGTTGCACGGTCTGCGCGCCCGACAAATGTTCTTGCAAAAACGAATTGATGCGCGCGATACGGGTGCGCACCATGTCGTAGCCGCGCCGCGCGCCTTTGCGAAACCAGCTTGTCGCCCAGACCAGGAGCGGCACGGTGACGAGCGTGACGAGCGTGAGCCGCCAGTCCATCGTCAACATGAGGGCAATGATGACGAAGATCATGACCACATCGCCCAGCACGTCAATGATGCCAGAGGTGAACAACTCGTTGAGCGCGTCCACGTCGGAGGTCAGCCGCGTCATGATGCGCCCGACCGGCTGGCGGTCGAAGTAGGCGACCTCCTGCCGTTGTAGTTTTTGATAAAGCTCGCTGCGCAGGTCGTACATGACGCGCTGCCCGACCGTGTTCAGCAGCACCGACTGAAAGTAAGCGAAGACGAAGACCAGCAGCAAAACTACGAGCAGCACAGCGGCGAGCCAGAATAAGCCGTGGGAGGCCTGCGCGAGCGAAACTGTTCCTTTTGTGGCGGGGACGATGTGCCAGTCAATCGCATACTGGATGAATTTTGGCCGCGAGACATTGAGCGCGTTCAAGACGAGCGTCAAGATGAGCGCGGGCGTGAGCGGGCGCACGTAAGGGCGCAGGTAGCGCAGCAGCCGGCGCGAGATTTGCCAATCGTAGGTCTTACCGATGGCCTCTTCTTCGTGAAATTGTTTGACGGCAGATGACATAAAAACAGTGACAAGTGACCAGTGACGAGTGACGAGTTAATCGTGTTAACGCAGCGTGCTTTTGATCGCCGGTTGCGCTGTGTCCGCCGTCACAGCCTCGAAATGCGCGCGGCGGGGGAAGTGGAACAGCAAGCCGACGGCGGCTAAGATGAATAACAGATACATGGTCATGCCGCTGATGAAATAGTTGACCAGTGCGAAGATGGCGGCGGCTTCACAGAGCGCGAAGGCGATGACGTAGGCCGTGGTGATGTAATCCGGTCGCCCCTGCTCGACAGCGCGCCCCAGGAGTATGTGCTTGAGCATGAACGAGAGCGCGAAGGTCGCGCCGCCGAAGACGCCCAGGAACCAGCGCAGATTGTCGTTGCCGGCGCGGACGGGAACGCCCATCAGGCGCGTGAGCGCGAAGAAGATGCCGAGTGTGACGAACTGCATGAACCAGATGATCAGCAATCCGCGTTGCCGCGCGCCGGCCGTCGCTTGTCTGGGCGTTGGATTCATCATCGCTCGTGGTCGTCCTCTCTGCGCTTAGCTCGCCGCCAATTCTTCTTCCAACAGTTGCCGCTCATGCAGCGCCGCATACTCGCCGCCGCGCGCGAGCAGTTCGTCGTGTGTGCCCTGTTCGACGATGCGGCCTTCGTCGAGGACGCAGATGAGATCGGCGTCGCGCACGGTCGAGATGCGGTGCGAGACAATCAGGCTCGTGCGCTCGCGCATGACGCCGCGCAGGCGGCCCAAAATTTTCTCTTCCGTGTAAGTGTCAACGGCCGAGAGCGAGTCGTCGAGAATCAGTATGCGCGGTTGACGCATGATGGCGCGGGCAATCGCGGTGCGCTGTTTCTGGCCGCCGGAGAGCGTGATGCCGCGCTCGCCCACCAACGTGTCGAAGCCGTCGGGAAACTCGCGCACGTCCTCGCCCAAACCTGCGACCTCAGCCGCCCACTCGACCTCGGCACGCTCTTTCGTCTCGACGCCGAACGCGATGTTCTCCGCGAGCGTCTCGCTAAACAGAAACGTCTCCTGCGGCACGTAGCCGATGGCGGCGCGTAACTGCGCCAGCGGG
>JANMAD010000443.1:0-5914 GCA_031359515.1 Acidobacteriota bacterium
CGCTCATCAGGCGCGCCGATACACAACACGCGCAATGCGCCGCTCATCTGCGCCAAGATGACAGACGACAAGCCGACCGGCCCGCTCCCAAGCACTAACACGGTATCGCCTATCGCTACTTCTGCGCGCTCGATGGCGTGCAGGGCGGTCGGTAGAGAACAGCCACCGGCCATAAACAGCGCGCCGTCAATATCGTCGATCCTGATACAGCGCGTCGCCGGCTTGAGATAAACTTTCTGCGCCCAGCCACCGCACAGCCCGTCCGCTAAGCCATAAGTGATGCCGTAAACTTTGCGCTGTGGGCAGCGCGTCGTCGCTTTAGCTACCAGACAGTGCCAACAGGCGTTGCAGGTACGATGCACATCAAGAAACGTCACCCGGTCGCCCTCGGCAAAGGGACGGCCATAGACATCTTGTAGCCGTCCGTGAATCTTGCTGAGTCGCCCGACCGTCACATGACCGGGAATCAACGGATACGGCACGCCTGCGAGCCGGCCCTGTTGCAAGTACACATCAGTCCCGCACACTTCGCTCAACTCGACGTCGAGCAGCGCGGCATCGCGCTCCAACTCGGGTTCCGCTATTTCACGCAACTCGACAGGCGCATGCGGCGCAGGTATGACAGCCACCAACACTCCGGCCACTTTGCGTACTCCTTTCCACGAAGTTGAAAGAAACTACAAGGCTTGATTCTGACAAGAGAAATGAAACTTGATCCGCTCAACCTAAGCGCTCAATGCGGCGCTGCTCAATCGCGCGTTCACCCATGCGGCCGCAGGCGCGAATCAGTTGCAAGAGATCGGCGAAGCGCGGATCAGTCGTGTGGCCTTGCTGGTAACGGAAATAAATCTGCTGCACAATCACGGCGATCTTCAGTAACCCGTAAGCGTAGTAGAAGACGACATCACCAACATCGCGCCCGCTCTGCGTCGCATAATGCGCGACCACATCGCTGCGCCGCAGACTGCCGGGCAGCGCCGTCAATCCGAAGCCTAGTCGCTGCCATTCTGCCGGATCGTCATCGTCAACCCAATAACCCAGCGTCGTGCCGAAGTCCAGCAACGGATCGCCGATAGTCGCCATCTCCCAATCAAGCACTGCGATCACGCGCGACGGTTCGTCGGACGCGAGCACCACGTTGTCATACTTATAATCGTTGTGGATCAGCGTCCGCCCAGAATCGGCCGGCGCATGCTCGGCCAGCCAGCGGGCCAAACGTTCGATCTCCGGCACGTCGTCCGTCCGCGCGGCGAAATATCTTTTAGTCCAGCCTGCAATCTGGCGCAGGACATAGCCGTCAGCCCGGCCAAGCTCGCCCAGTCCGGCCGCCTCGTAATCAACCGTGTGAATCTCAACCAGATTTTGCATGAACGACGTTGACAGACGCTGCATGAGTTGCGGCGACATGGCTAGACCGTTGGGCCGTTGCGCGCGGAGAATGACGCCGCGCACACGCTCCATCAGATAGAACGGCGCGCCGATGATTGACTCGTCTGCGCAAAACAGAATGGGGCGCGGCACTTTGGCGTAGCACGGCCGCAGACGCGACAGGATGAAGTATTCGCGGCTCATGTCGTGCGCCGATTTTATTTTTGCTCCGAAGGGCGGACGACGAAGCACGAACTCTCGTTCGCCTACGCGCACCAGATACGTCAGATTAGAGTAGCCGGCAGGGAACTGCTCTACTATTAAAGATGTCCCTTCAAGGTCTGGTAATTCAGTCTGGAGATAAGCGAGCAGACGCGCAGTATCCAACTCATCGCCCGCGCGTACGGGGCGCGGCTTGTCGAATAGTTCCTCCGCTACGCTCATCGCTCGACCGTTCAACTGCTAAAGCGAAATTCACGAGATGGGGACAGAGGGAAAACATTATCCATGAAACCACACGAAGCCACACGAAAAAACACGAAGCATATTCGTGTGTTTGGTGGCGGTTCTGTTCGTCTGGCTTCGTGGATCATTTCCTCTGATGTCCCAATCAGGTGTGGTTAGCTTTAGCAGGATCAATTCCATACTTTCGCAGCACGCTGCGCGCGACGACGGATTTGTGTACCTCGTCCGGCCCGTCGTAGATGCGTGCGGCGCGTTCGTGCCTGTACCAGTAAGCCAGCACCGTGTCGTCAGTGAGGCCGAGCGCACCATGAGTCTGGATGGCACGGTCAAGCACTTGTTGGAGTATGCCGGCCACGAAAAATTTGATGAGGGAGATGTCCTCGCGCGCCGCCGCCGGCCCTTCGGCGTCAATCCGCGCGGCCGTGTGCATGACGAGCAGCCGCGCGGCGCTAATCTCCGCGCGGCTTTCCGCGATCCACGCTTGCACACTCTGACGACTGCCCAACAGCACGCCCGGCGATAACTCTCTATGCGCGGCATACTCGCACATCATGTCGAAGGCACGCTCGCAGACGCCGATCCAGCGCATGCAGTGTTGTATGCGCCCCGGCCCCAGCCGTTCCTGCGCGATGCGGAAACCTTCGCCCGTGCTACCAAGCAGATTACTTTTAGGCACGCGGCAGTTCTCATATCTGACTTCAGCGTGGCTCGCGTAATCGCTGCCCTCGTCGCCCATGACACTGATGTTACGCACCAGTTGGAAGCCGGCGGTGTCGGTCGGCACGATGATTTGGCTGGCCCGTTTGTGCTGACTCTCCGCCTCAGCATTCGTGACCGCCATCACGATAGCGAACGCTGCGCCCTCTGCCCCAGATGTGAACCACTTGTGCCCGTTGATCACGTAATCGTCGCCGTCCGCAACCGCAGTGGTGCTAAGCCATGTAGGATTCGAGCCGGCATGCTCCGGCTCAGTCATCGAAAAGCAACTGCGCACTTCGCCGCGCACGAGCGGCCACAGATAAAGTTCTCGCTGTGCGGGCGTCGCGTGCGTCAACAACACTTCCATGTTGCCGGCGTCGGGGGCTTGGCAATTGAAGAGGTAGTGGCCAAGCGGCGTACGCCCCAGCGCTTCACTCACGACGGCAAATTCGGTGAGACTGAGACCGAGGCCGCCGTACTCCTGCGGCAGTTG
Organism: Acidobacteriota bacterium; assembly: GCA_031359515.1. Classification (GTDB taxonomy): domain Bacteria; phylum Acidobacteriota; class Blastocatellia; order Pyrinomonadales; family Pyrinomonadaceae; genus QHXQ01. The sequence continues at coordinate 3,026 of JANMAD010000443.1, forward strand.
CGGCCCCCATAAGCCCAACGCCTTCACCCGCGCCCGCTTCGCGTTGAGTACGGATAGTAAGTCGCGGAAAGGGCGGTGCAAAAAGTCATGTTCAAGCGGGATTACTTCCGCGCTGATAAATTCGCGGATGCGCGCCAGCAACGGCTGGAGACTTTCACCGGGAGAGTTATTCATACGCAAAAGTTTTCGGCGCGAAGTCAAATCACTCTGCCTCGTTCAATGGATAAGCGAGTAGGCGATTATCTTTTGAGACGTAGAGCAGATCGGTCGCTTCATCGCTGATGAAGCGCTCGTCCGGATCGTTCAGCCGGATGGCGCGCTCCGCCGTGCCCGTGTTGATGTTGACGCCGACAAGCCCGCGCCCGTTGCCGCGCCGTAAATCCGTGTAGAAATACTTCCACTGCCCGCGCAAGGCCGCGAGCCGCTGTCGGCGCAAGAGAAAGCGCGAGAGGCGTTCGAGTTGCCGCGCCGGATCGAGCCGGTCAAGCAAGCGTTCCTGCACATCAATCGAAGGGCGCGGCAGGGTCGTGTACTTTTGCGTGGACGCCGCCCGCGCCCGCGCGAGGACGCCGAACGTGGAGAAACGTTCGCGCGCAGATTCGCGCGCATAGTTGGTGGCGAGGCTCGTCAGATCGGGCAAGGTCGCGTGCGCGGCCAGACCCGACCAGCGCAAAGAGCCGACGGTAGAGAGCAACTGCGCGCCGCGAAAGACGGTCGTGGCCGCCCCGCCATAACGAAAGTAGAGCGACGCAGCCCGTGCTGCGACGGCTGCGACGGTGCGCAAGAGACCGCGTCCGGGCGGATTGTGGCGCGCACGCCAGACGTTCTGCCCGTCTGCAACGCTGAATGCGGCGACCTCGTTCTGCCCGCCGACGACAGCCTCGCCGCGCTCGTTCAGCAGCACAAAGGCGGCGCGCTCGACGCCGTGCGCCACCTTCAGGCGACGCTTGCCTGTGGCCGTATTAAGGAAGATGAGATCGTCACGGTCGGCGACGACGATGGTGTTGGCATCAGCCAGCACGATGTTGGTGATGCCTTTGTCCGCGCCCTTGTAGCGCCACAGTGTCTTGCCGTTCGCCACGTCAAGCGCGCTTACGCCGTAAGGGCCGCGCTCATCCGTCTCGCCATCACGCAGGCGTGTGAACTGTCCGCCCGTGCGCGCATATAACACATCCCGCGTCAGGATCAGCTCCGGCGTCAGCCCGAGGTCTTTCGACTCCCACGCGACTTCGCCATCCGTGCGCGCGATGGCACGCACACGCCCGCGCCCGGACAGGTAGATGAAACCTTCATCCGCCAACGGATCGGCTTCGGTCAACGCCAGCCCTTCTTCGTTGACGCGAAACTTCTCGCGCCGCCGCTCTTTACCGGTTTGCGCATCGAGCGAGGTCACGCCTTCGTAGAAGAGATAGAGCCGGCCGTCGAGAAAGAGGGGCGGACGATAGTTGTCGAGCGTGTATGGCACATCTTCGTCGCCCGCGTCACCACTTAACGCAGGCATCATCTCCACTTCACTCTCAAGCTCACGTTGCCATAACTCTCTGCCGACGGCGAGATCGAATACATGTACCACGGGTTTGCGTTTGAACCCTGCCCGCGCATGCCCGCGTGCATCACGTGTTAGAACGACTGCGAGCAGGTTCGTGCGCGGCTCGAAGGCCATCTGCATGACTCCGCCGCGCACCTTATCTGTGCGCCAGAGTGCGTCGCCGGTCAACAGGTCGGCGGCTTCGAGACGTGTCTTATCGCCGCGCTCAAGCGTCAAGAGTAGTATGTCCGTGCCGGGCACAGGCGCAACCTCAGTCTCGTCCAGCCGCGCGTCCTTACGTCGCCACAGCACGTCGCCCGTCTCGGCATCAACGCCGTAGAGCGACTTCTCCGTACCGACGACCAGCACGCCCAATTCCGTCGTCTGATAAAAACGGACGCGCCCGTCCAGCTTGGCCGCCCAACGCTGCTCGTCAGCCGCGCCCGCCGCGCCGCAGCACACTATGAAGACGAAAAAGCAGGCGGGCAGAAAACTCAACAAAGCGTCACGATGAGAGACGACGCCCGCACCAATAAAACCCTTTGCCATAATAGCGATGCTATCACATCGAAATCTCTAACGGCATAATGGGCAACTCGTCAGTACCGCCTGCGGTAGCGGGCGGGTCGTGGTGACGTGAGTACCCGCCCGCTACCGCAGGCGGTACTGACCTTCAATCGGTATGGCGTCTACATCGTAAGCAAAAATCAAACGAAGTGTGCGTTGAATGACAGCTTCCGGCATACGCGCAAGCAACATGTTGCGCAGGCGCACACTTGCACGATTAGCCAACTGACCCATGCGCCCATAGTGGCGCGAGTAACGCGTGATGGCGGCCGTCCGTGCCTGTCGCAAATTTTCGTAAACTCGTAAAGCCTGCGTGGTCTCACCGTAGCGTTGCACACAACCGGCCAGTACGGCGGCGTCTTCAATCGCCATGCAGCCGCCCTGACCAAGATTAGGCGTCATCGGATGCGCGGCATCGCCCAGCATGGTCAAACGGCCCGTGCCCCAACGTTTGGTCGGCGGACGATCAAAGGCGGGGGTGCGCAAGATATTTGGCGCGGGCGTGGCGGCGATTAGTTCACGCACTGGTTCGGGCCAATCCGCAAACAGAGTTAAGAGTCTACGTTGCCGTTCGTCGGGTTCATCTTCAGTCGTGGCCGCCTCATTCGCCGTTGCCCACCAGCCGGTGCGTCCGCGCCCGACGGGGCCGATGCCGAAACGTTGACCGTACCCGAATAGCTCGACGGCTGTGGCCGGCGGCAAACTCTGGGGCGTATGCTGGGCGACACCGCGCCAGACTGTGTAGCCGCGATAGACGGGCGGCCCGTCGTGCAGCAATTGCGTGCGGAGATGTG
>JANMAD010000484.1:0-1831 GCA_031359515.1 Acidobacteriota bacterium
GTCAACACGCCGCCGATCATCGCGCGCGGGATGTTGCGCGCACTGTCGCGCACCTCGCCGCCGAAGTACGCGATTGATCCCCAACCGTCATACGTGTAGATGATGCCCTGCAAGGCCAGCACTAACGCGGCGAGTAGCGCGAGGCCGTGTGCGCCGGCCGATGTTGCCACGACGGGCGCGCTCGTCACAGCCTTATCGCCGAACATGAAGCACGCGGCGATGAGCGCGACGAAGGCCAACGTTTTGAGCAGGCTCGTTAGCTCTTGCGAACGTCCGCCCCAACGCACACCGCGCCATTGCAACAGTGCGAAGGCGAGCGTGCCGCAGAGCGCGACCGTCAGCCCGCGCCCCGCTAGTTGTCCGACGAGCGCGCCCGCGTACTCGCCGACGACGATGGCGACCGCCGCAATCGTGCCGCACGTCGAGAGCCAATCGCTCCAACCGACGATGAAGCCGGGATACGCGCCGAGCGCGTGGCGCACATAAACATATTGGCCGCCGGAGCGCGGCAGCATCGTGCCGAGTTCCGCGACCGAGACCGCACCGAGCAACGCATACAATCCGCCCAGCAACCACGCGCCGATGAAGAGGCGCGCGTCCGGCAGTTGCGCGGCCACCTCGCCGGGCGTGCGCAGGATGCCCATGCCGATGGTGATGCCTACCGTCACCGCCAAGCCAAAAGCGACACCCAACACGCGCAGCAAACGCCCGTGTTGCTTCGTGTCGCCGCGCGTGGTGTCGTGACTCATACCTTGTCAGAGCAACTGCCCGCCGTCCACGCGCACCACTGTGCCGGTGACGTAGCGCGCGGCCTCGGTGCAGAGAAAGGCGACGACCGACGCGACCTCGTCGGGTTCGCCAATGCGCCCGAAGACGGATGAGCGCGCGGCCTCGGCTTTAACTTCGTCGGGCAGACGCGCGACGAGCGGCGTGTTAATGAAGCCGGGCGCGACGGCGTTGACATTCACATTTGCCGGCCCCAATTCGGCCGCGACGGTGCGCGTTAACGCGATGACGCCCGCCTTCGACGCGGCGTAAGCAGAGATGCCGAAGCGTCCGCGCTCGGCCTCGATTGAAGCGACGTTGACGATCTTGCCTGCCGCTTGCGCGCGGAACAAAGGCGCGACCGCGCGTATGTAGTTGAACGTGCCTTTCAGATTCACGTGCAGCACACGCTCCCACTGCGTCTCCATCAGCTTCCACACGGGCGCATCGGCGCTGATGCCGGCGGCATTCACAAGTATGTCCACGCGCCCCAGACGCACGCGCGTCTCCGCGACCACGCGCTCGGCCTTGCCCGCGTCGGTCACGTCGGCGTGGAAGGTAACGATGCGCGCACCCGCTTCGCGCACCAATCGCGCCGTCTCGTTCAATGCGTCCTCACCCGCGATGTCCACGATGACTACGCCCGCGCCGCCGCGCGCAAACGCCAACGCGCACGCGCGCCCGATGCCGGACGCGCCGCCTGTGACAATCGCCACTTGTCCATCGAAGATCATTATCGCTAAGACATGGATTTGCGGGCAGTTTGAATAACGATCAGCTTCAACCGCATCCTGTTAAGATTTGGTCGCCAACCATTCGATAGAAGCGTCTATCGCTTTATCATAGGACGAGACAGTAATTTCATGTGATGGTGACTCATCACTTCCACGCCAGAACTGAACCCAAATACCCTCATCACATCGTGATATTTCAAGCGCACGCTCACCGTTATGAGCATATATAAATTGTCCTGCGCCATCTCCCCGAATATCTACCAACGCTGCTAAAGAACCTAGCTGTCCAGCAACTCTTTCAAGCTCGCACCTGTATTGAACGTTGGGAAGAG
>JANMAD010000498.1:0-10241 GCA_031359515.1 Acidobacteriota bacterium
ATGCGCCTGCATGATGGATGTGCAAAACGGGCGCACGCTCTTGCCACGCGCGCCGCAGTTGCGTTGTCTTTGTCCGTCCGCGCTCGTCTGCAAAGACGGCCGTGATGGGCTTATCAAGCGGGCCGTCGAACAAGTGCGCAAGTATTTCGCGCCGCGCGTTTCTGTCAGTTGCACCGGCTGTGATTTCAGCTTGCCGCCGCGCGAACAACGTGGTGGTCGCATCGCCATCAACGCTCAATAACTCATCGCCCGCGCGCACGCCCGCGCGTTGTGCTGCTGAATCGCGTTCGACGCGCACGACGACGAGCGCGCCTGCAAACTCGCGCAACGACACGCCGACTGTGAGATAGCGCGCATGCTGCCAGTCCGCGTACTCGCCGGGCGCATAGACGCGCGTGTGCGCGTCGTGCAAGGGCGCGACGAGGCGACGCAGGAGTGCATAAAACTCATCCTGCGTGCGCGCCGTTTCCGCCGCCGGCCGTAGAGATGCGCCCCACGTTGGCCAGTCAACACCGCGCAGTTGCGGATCATAATAACGCGCCTGCACTGTCGCCCAGACATCATCGAAGACCGCGAGCCGGCCCGCGCTCGTCGCCGTCGTCACCGGCGCGTGCGCGCGGCTGAGCAACGCGCGATCAGACACGCTAAAGATCAGCAGACAGCAGAGCGAAACGCAGAGCAACCCGCGCGCACACGCTATCCAGTTCCGATTGATGCGACTCGTTATCATCCTAACTTCGCGTCCCGCTTTGCGCCTTTGCGTCTTTGCGTGAGAGATTTCTTTTGTTTGCAATCACCTCACGCAAAGACGCAAAGGCGCAAAGAAAAGCGGTCAAGGTTGAGCGTTAGCCATTCTTCGGCTTACGGAAATTGTAGCGCAGCAGCACGCGCATAGGCACGGGCGCGCGGTCGCGCAGGGCAGGGAAGAAGTGTAGCTGCCGCACAGTCGTCGTCACCGCTTCATCCAAGCCGTAACCGGCCCAGCGCACGACTTCGATTTGTCCGACCTCGCCCGCCGCGTCTATCTCGACCAGCACATCAACAGTCGCCTCCGCCGCCATGCGCGCCGCCGTGTCGGGGTACTTCGGCTGCAAGCGACGATAGGGGCGCGGCGCACGCAGGTGCGCGGCCTCCGCGCTGTCCGCCTCCGGCACGTCGGCGATGACAGGTGTGTCACGTTCAAGCGCGAGCAACTTCCCGGCGCGCTCGGTCTCGCGTGTGGCGCGCAGCAGTTCGGCATAACGTGGGCTGCGCCGGTTGAGTTCCGCGAGCAGCGCGCGTTCGGCTTCCGGTGCAGTTGCGGCTTCAGCACCCGGCTGTTCCCACAAGAGCAGACGGCCGGTGCGTGCGCTGACGAAGAAGAGCGAGGCATACGACTCGAAGTAGTCCGCGCGGCCGAAAGCGGAGCGACGCAAGGTCTGCGCGTCGCCCATGACGAGGAAGTCGCAGCCGACGGCCGCGCCGAGATCGCGCGCTTCTTCGAGCGACAAATTCAGCGCGCCCTTATAACCCACACCGCGCGCAGCGGCGCGAGCCTGCGCGCGATTGACGACGGCGAAGTCCGCCTGTGGCGCGAAGCCTTGCGCTAGTTGGGCCGCCGCACGTTCGGCAGTTTCGCTGTCACCTAGATCGAGCAATGCCACTTGCGTCGGGCGCGCATATACGGCCGCCGCGAGCGCGAGACAGAAGAGCAGACAGGCGCACGCACGCATTAACGACCGCCTTCGACCGCGACGGGCAGGGCCGCGTGATAGAGCGCGTAGATTTCCTCTTTCACTTCGGGCGGGAAGCAGACGCGGTGGAGTTCGTAGCGTTGCAGCCCGCGCACGGCTTCGCTGACTTCGCTGATCTCGCGTATGCGCGGGCGGGCGTAGCCGTCTTCGACGTAGATGCGCGCTTTGGGTTCGGCGTCGGCGCGATAGTAGTTGTAGTAGGGCACGTCGCCCGCGTAGTCCTCGATGAAATAGTATGCGGGCGCGAAGCCTGCGCGCTCGACGACGGCGCGGGCGGCGTTGAGAAAGTCGGCGCGCTCCGCTTCGGGCATGTCGAGGTCAATCGCCTTAAAGAGGCGGCGACCGATGAAGCGTGTGCTCAAATCGCGTAAAGTCGGATCGCTCGCGCGCTGCCATTGCTTGAGATGAAAAAGCACATCGGAGTCGTCCATCTCCAAGTGATCCGCAAGCGTGAGCGGTTCGCGGTGGAGCATCTTGGCGAAGGCCGTCGCGGGCGCGCACCACACGTCCGCGCCGCTCGCGACCAATTCCAACGCGCGACGCAGGGTCGAGCGCAGGACAGCTTCGGCCGAGCGCAGCGTGCGATGAAAGTAAACTTGCCGGAACATGTAATAGCGCGCCTGCAAGTATTCTTCGACGGCATAGAGACCGCGCGCGGCGACGTAGATGCGATCATTCTCTTCGTCCACCGCGAGCGCGTTGATAATCCATTCGAGATCGTAGATGCCATACTTCGCGCCGGTCATCAGCGAATCGCGCAGGAGATAATCCATGCGATCAACGTCTAACTGCGACGAGACGAGTTGCGCGAGCCACGCGGGTTGAAAGCTACCTTCGATGATCTCCGCGACGCGCTCCGGCAAGTCGGGCGCGTAGGCGCGCAGCACGCGGTTGATCTCCGTCTCCTCGTCGCGCACCGCGCGTACCGTCCAGTGCTCGTGATGAAAACCCAGCACGTTCTCCATCACGTGCGAGAACGAGCCGTGCCCGATGTCGTGCAAGAGCGCAGCGGCCCGCGCGGCGGCGCGATCAGCTTCGGCGATCTGGTACTGCTCGCCCAAGCGATCCAGCACGCGCGTGATCAGATGCAAGACGCCAAGCGAGTGCGTGAAACGCGAATGCTCCGCGCCTTGATAAGTGTAGAGTGCGAGGCCCAACTGCTTGATGCGGCGCAGGCGTTGAAACTCCGGCGCGTCGATTAACTCGATCAACAAGCGCCCCTCGCGCGTATCCGTGCGCAGGCGAATGATGTTGTGGACGGGGTCGCGGTAGATTCGTTCGCTCACGGACTGGAGTCTAGCAAAGAAAATGAGGAATGCGGAGGGATGAAGAGCCGACGGGGCTGCGCTTTAGTTTGCCATGCAGAACTCAGCAGTAGAGCTTATACCAAGTTGCATTCAAAACTGAGATTCACCGTGTCCGTAAACGATTGAGCGCGCAACGGTAGTTTGGTATTTGAATCTCACGTTGAACTGCAACTCGGTATTAGCTGTGAAATTGAACCGGCAACAATAAAAACAGCAAGGGCAAAAGCTAAAAGACTACGGATGGTTAAGCTTGCCCTAATGCTTTAGCTTCTCTGCATTTTTTTTGAGATTGGTGCAAAGCTCGATAATGCTATTCAGATCGCGACTGGCCTTAGTGGCCAATTTCACGTCAACCTTCTGCGTGCTAGCTTGAAACAGAGGATTCGCGACAAAGCTCATGATTAAAGTGTCGAGCGTGCCGAGCGACGCTTTGACCTGTGCCGCGTCGGGTGCGGCCGTTTGCTGGACTGATTCCTTTGGCTCGTCTGCCGGCTCAGGAAAAGCCAGATTGCTCTTAAGCCGGGCGGCGCGCTTTCTCATCTCCGCGCTGGCGGCGGAGATGCGCTTGTAGTCGAGCGCGTCTTTGGCTGCCCCCGCGCGCCGCATCTCATTGTTGAGAACTTGAATGCGCTCGTAGTCATCGTTGATCTCGCTAAGCGCTAACTTCGGGTCGCGGCCCGCCACCGGCCCTTCGGTCGTGGTTCTGGCTCTGGTGCGCAGCCCTACTTCACGGTCGTGCATGTCTTGATTGTTTAATTTCTGTTGATTGGCGGGATCGTGCGGATCGGTTACATCCTGCGCAATGAGAGAAGTTGATAGTAGGGTCATAAAAGTGACCGGCGTTAGTAGATAGAACAACACGCGCCGCGTCTGCTTCGATAGCTGCTTCATCAGTGAAACCTCCTGTCGGACTTCTGCCCAAGAGTTGCTGTGCGCCGGCTCGATTATATTTCAGCCCGCCGGATAGGAAACGCGGGCTGTAGCCGTAGCTTCAGCCCGCGCGCAACGTTCGCCGGGGGCGCTAAGTCCCCCGGCGGCGAGTGGCTTAGAACTTAAACTTCACCGCGAGCTGGATAATGCGCGGATCGGCTGTGGTTGTGATTTGCCCAAACAGCGAACTGGTGATGTTCGTGCTGGGGTTGCCGAACTGCGGGTTATTCAGGATGTTGAAGAACTCCGCGCGCAGTTCCATGTCTAACTTCTCAGTGATGAGCGGCGTGTTCTTGACGACGGCGAGGTCGAGATTGTAGCGGCCCGGCCCGCGCAGTGTATTACGCGGCAGGTTGCCGTAAGTGCGCAGCGCCGGATTGGCGCTGGCCTCCGCACTGCTAGGCAATGTCGTGGTCGTGAAGCTGGTCGGGTTGAAGAAGAAATTACCAGTGCGCCCGTTGAGCCTTTGCGCGAGGTGCGGATCGAATGTGCCGAGCGAGCCGACCACATTGGCGAGCACAAGCGCCGCGTCCCCAGCGCCGGAAGGCCCGCTGGTTCTGCGCGAGTTGGCCAGCCGCGCGCTGATGTCAAGCGGGAAGCCGGTGCGATAGGTGTAGATCGGGTATAGACTCCAGCCGCTGGTCAGGCGCTTGGGGCCCGATTCCCACATCCGGTCGAACGGCAAATCCCAGCCGCCGCTGAAGGTCACACGGTGGCGGATGTCGAAGTCGGAGCTGGCGCGGAAGTAGCTGTTGTCGTAGGCCGGCACTTGGCTGTTACGGTTGCGGAAGCCGGACGCCGTGTCAATCGAATGCGCCCAGGTGTAGGCGAAGGTGAAGTAGGTGTTACCCAGCCACGCCGTCCTTGAGAGTTGCTTGGTCAGACTCGTGTGCAACCCGTTGTAGTTAGCGTTGGCTGCGTTGCGAAATTCAAGGAAGTAGCTGAAGGCGTTGCTGCGATTCCCTGACGGTTGATTGAGGGCGCGGGTGTTCGTGCCGAGAATGAACGGGTTGCGATCAACCAGCGCGGTCAGCCCGTGCGATGAACTGCCGACGTAAGCTACCTCGGCAATCATATCCTTGACCAGTTCGTGCTGCACGCTCAAGTTGTACTGATAAGTATAAGGCGTGCGCAGGAATGGATCGACGAGGAAGACGCCGCCGCCGCCGCATGCGCCGCCGCAGGCATCTTGGAAGTTGATGTCGCGCGGCGGCGTGTGCGATGGGAAGTTGTTCGTCGACCCGGTGGCCACGAACGGTTGGTTCAAATAGTTGGGTGCGCCAGTGCCCTCATCGCGTGGATCGAAGAAGAGGTCGGCGAAGCCGAAGAAGGGAGCCTGCCCGTTGAACTGCAGGTTATCCTCGCCCTTCAGGATGTCGTAGAAGACGCCGAAACCGCCGCGCACGCTCGTCTTGGCATCCTTGCGGGGCGACCACGCAAAACCGATGCGCGGCGCAAAGTTGTTCTTGTCGGGGAAATTGGCCCCGGTCGGTGCGCCCTGATCGCCGGGGAAGACGAGACCGCGCGGCGCATTCGGGAAGACTGTTGATTGCTGGCCCTGTATGACCGAGAACGAGCGCCCGCGCGTGTCGCGCTTGGGCGTGTCGTACTCGTAGCGCAGCCCGAGGCTGAGCGTGAAGTTGTTCCGCACCTTCCACTCGTCCTGCACGAACCCGTAGTACGACTTCGAGCGGATGTCGGAGGGCGCTTCGCCGAATTGCAGGTACTCGTCGGGCAGACCAAACAGGAAGTCCGCGAAGTCGTTACCGAAGTCGTTGCCTGCGCCGTAGACCGGGTTGCCGTCGTCGTCGGTCAGCCCGGTATGCACGCCGCCCGATGCGCCATAGAAGAAGTAAGTGCCGGTCACGTAGAAGTCGAACACGGTGTTGTTCTGGTAGGGCGAATAGCTGCCGCCGAACTTCAGGCTGTGGTTGCCTTTGATCAAAGAGACCGTGTCCGTCCAGTTGAAGGTGTTGTTGATGAGCGTGGTCGGGCCGTTCGGGGCGAAGCCGATGGCCAAGCCCTTATCGAATTCAATGCGCGTCGGGCCGGCCGGGTTGTCAGGGGTGATGCCGGTGATGCCGAGTGCCGACGGAATAGGCAGAGCGCGGGCCGGCACGAGTTGTTGCTGGTTGGCGCGCTGCGCGGTAAAGCGGAAGTCGTTCAGCAGCGTGGGCGAAAAGACGGAGGTGTAGGCGATGTTGGCGAAATAGGTCTTCACCCGCGTCGTGACGGGGAAGCCGTTTACGTTGGGGTTGTTGGCCGCCGCGTTGCCGAAGGGGAAGAGCAGCGGATTGCGATTCGTGCCCAGCGTGACCGAGAGGCGATCCTGTTTGCGTGTGTTGAAGTCGAACTTCATGGTCAACTCATTGCGATCATCCTTGCTCGATCCTTGCGACGTGATGACGCCGTTCGCGGCGGTGGGGATCAAGCCCGCCGCGATGTACTTCTGCGCGACCGGATCGATCTTCGACGGATCGATGATGCCCTGCGCCGCCAGCAATGGGTTCGGCTGATAGAACGGGTGTGCGATTAGGTAGTTGGCGACGGCGCGGTCGGGGCCGCCGTCAGCGCCGGAGTGCGAAAAGTCGCCGCGCAACTCAGCCGGCGTGAAGGTCGTGACCGACGCGGTCGTCTGGGTCAGCACCTGCCGCTGACCCTGATAGGAGGCGAAGAAGAAGGCGCGATCCTTGCCGCTGAACAGCTTGGGGATCGAGATCGGGCCGCCGCCGGTGCCGCCGAACTGGTTGCGTTTCAATAACTCGCGCGGCAGACCGTTGCGGTTGTTGAAGAACGAGTTGGCGTTGAGTTTGTCGTTGCGCAAGAAGTCGAAGGCGCTGCCGTGGTAGTCGTTCGTGCCCGACTTGGTGACGACGCTGACGATGCCGCCGCCGTTGCGCCCGTACTCGGCCGTGTAGTTGCTGGTCAGGATGCGAAACTCGGCGACCGCGTCGGGGTTCGGGTTGTAGACGACGCCGTTCGAGAGCAGGTTGTTGTTGTTCCCGCCATCGAGCAGGAAGGTAACGGAGTCTGAGCGCCCGCCCGCGATGTTGAATGTCCCGGCCTGCGTGGTGGCATCCGGATTCTTCTCCGTCACGCCGGGCAGGGTCAACGCTAACTGCAAGACGTTGCGCCCGTTCAGCGGCAAGTTGACGATGGGCCGGTCAGTGACCGACTGCCCGATGGTCGGGTTAGCCGTCTCGACCAGGGCGGCCCCCGATGTCACTTCGACTATTTCGGCGACCGAACCGGCCTCCAATTTCAAGTCGAAGCGGAGCGACTGATTGATTTGCAGTTTCTCTGCGCCGCTCACGGCCTTTTTGAAGCCGCTCTGTTCAGCCGTCACTTGGTACGTGCCGATGGGCAGCGCGGGCACTTCAAAATAGCCATCTTCGTTTGTGACCGTCTCGCGCGTGATCTTAGCCGCAGTATTGCTGACCGTGATTTTAGCGCCGGGAATTACCGCCCCTTGTTGGTCAGCGACTGTGCCGATGATCTTGCCGGTCGTTTCCTGCGCTAAGGCGTTGACCTGCAACGCCGCCAGCGCGCATAGGGTGAAGACTAATGCCTGCCAGATAGATGTTTTTTTCATTTTAGTTGCTCCGGGATTAGTCCCATCCGAGCGACCCGGACGGTTGGAAGAGGTGAACGGCATCGGTGTCTCCTGACTCTTTAGCGAAGCGGCGCTGTTAGCGATTAACGCGCCGGTAGAGCGTTCAGTGAAGAAGCCCTTGGGATCATTGCCGAAAGCAAAGCAGCTAAAGCCGACGGAAAGCGGCGAGCGCAGTAGCGAGTAAAGGTGCTTAAAAATAACCGCCGCCTTGGATGGCCAAGTTAACAGCAACCCTTGTTCCACAATTACATTCGTTGTCTGAGTGCGGAAAAGGAGAAGAATTAAAAGCTTTTAAGTGCGGCTGGCGGCCGCCGGGCAAGACGTTCGTCCGAAAATTTGGAGGAACAGGTGGAACGGTTTCAGATTTTTGAACGCTACGGTTGCTTGCGCGTGCTTTAACAACCCGGAATCCTGCACCGGCTGAAGCTCAGCGCCTAAAATATTTTAGGCGGAGCTTTATTCGATAGTGTCGAGCAGATGTCCGAGTTTCTGCTTCTTCGTGCGCAGATAATGCAGCGCAGCGTCCGACGATTCGACTTCAATCGGCACGCGCTCGACGACTTGCAGCCCGGCTTCTTCGAGCGCACGCAGCTTGAGCGGATTGTTCGACATGACGCGCACTTTGCAGAGACCGAGATCGAACAATACTTCGGCGCATTGCCGGTACTCGCGCAGGTCGACGGCCAGCCCGAGTCGCTCGTTCGCTTCGATGGTGTCCGCGCCTTCATCCTGCAAGGCGTAGGCGCGAATCTTGTTGATGATGCAGATGCCGCGTCCCTCTTGCATCTGATAGACAATCGCGCCGCGCCCGGCTTGCTCGATCAGTGCGAGCGCACGATGCAGTTGCGGCCCGCAGTCGCACTTCAGCGAGCCGAACACGTCGCCCGTCAGACACTGCGAGTGAATGCGCACGAGCGTGGGCACGCCCGCAGCCATCTCGCCTTTGAACAGGACGACGAACTCCTCGTCGCTATTGAGCGAGCGGTAACCGCCGAGTTGAAAATCGCCATACATGGTCGGCAGCCGCGCCACCGACACGCGCTCGACCGACAGCGGCCGTTGCACCCAGGGGCACTCCGCCGCCTCTGTCTCTACCACTAAGCCCGACTCGTCAGCCATAATAAAACTGCTCCCGGCGCGTCAGCGCACAACTCGCGGACACTGTTAACTTGCAACGTTTGCTCGGCTGGCACGAATTATAAGAGCAGCGCACAAGCGGCGACAAGCAGGCAAATGTCCGTTGTCCGTGGTCGGTTGTCCGTTGCTCTTTGTTTCGTCAGTTGCTCGCTGCCGCTTCAGCATGCACCCTGCATAAGAAGCACAACGGACAATTAACCACGGACAACGGCTGGTTTTTGTTTTTCTTTTCCGGCCGGCGCGTTAAGATAAGCCCCGTGCCCGACACGCTAACATGATGATCGACGACGAACTGCGCACGACTTTGCCAGACGACACGCCACTACCGACCGAAGAACGCCGCCCGGCGCTCGTCTTTCTGCGCGGCGAATTGCTGGCTGCGCCCATCCCGCTTGAGCGTAGCGAAATCGTTTTGGGCCGCGCGCTCGAAGCCGACATACGCATCAACGATCCGCGCGCCTCGCGGCTGCACGCGCGCATCACTGTGCTGCAAGAGGAAGGCGGCCCCGCGCTCTATCGCGTCACCGATCTCGGCTCGACCAACGGCACGCTGCTCAACGGCCGCCCGGTCACGGATGCCACCCTGCAAGACGGTGACAAGATCACCATCGGCGAGCACCTGCTCCGCTTCGAGTTGCTCGACGACGTGGACCGCGAGTTCCGACGACAGATTTATCGCCTGCTCGCGCACGACGAGTTGACGGGCTTGCTCACGAGCAAATCTTTCTTCTCCGAGTTGCGCCGCGAAGCAGGCCGCGCCGACGCCGACGGGCGAGAGTTCTGTGTGTTGATGATGGACCTCGATCATTTCAAGCAAGTCAATGACACTTACGGTCATCTCGTCGGTAGTCAGACGCTCGAAGATGTGGGCGCGCTTATCACCCGCGCGCTCCGAGCGGGCGACGTGGCCGCGCGCTTCGGCGGCGAGGAGTTTGCCGCGTTCCTCCTGGACGCCGACAGCGCGCAAGGTCTCGTCGCCGCCGAGCGTGTGCGCACGACTATCGAAGCGTACAAGTTCGCCGCGGCGCGGCGTGGTGGCAACGCAAGCGATGACGCGGCCGGCTTTCACCTCACTATTAGTCTCGGCGTGGCCACGTTTCCGCAAGATGGACGCGATCCTATCGAGTTGATGGAACTGGCCGACACCGCGCTCTATCGCGCCAAGCAGACGGGCCGCAACCGCGTCGTGGCTTACGCGCCCACGCCCGACGGCCCGCCCGCCCGCGCCCTGCCGCCCCGCCCGCCACTGCCTGAACCGTCGCCCAGCGAAGACGAGCGCGACTGATTCAGCGTGCGTCCTGCCCGGCTGAATAAGGACTTGCGCCCACAAGCTTTTCTGTTATTACGCGGGCACATTCTTTGATCCCTTGAGCATTACCCGTGATTCCCCTTAGCAGAGCTTTTCGGCCGTGCGCGACAACACCGGCGCGATCATCGAACTAACGCTTGACGCCGCCGGCAAGATCGTCAACTCGCGCGTCATCAGTCAAGCGACCAGCACGACGCCAAGACAGTAGGCGG
>JANMAD010000513.1:0-5419 GCA_031359515.1 Acidobacteriota bacterium
GTTGCGCGTGGACACGGGCGCGCTCGGCGAGTTGTCGAAATTTTTCGGCGCGGAGTTGGAGAAGCTGACCGCGCAGATTTACACAGAGGCGGGGCGCGAGTTCAAGATCAATTCGCCGAAGCAAGTCGGCGAGGTGCTGGAAGAGTTGAACATCAGCAGCGGGCGCAAGACCTCGAAGGGGCAAGTCTCGACCAACCGCGCCGTGCTGGATGAGTTGGCGCAACAGTACGCGCTGCCGCGCCTCATCATCGAGTACCGTGAACTGGATAAACTGAAAGCGACCTACACCGACTCGCTGCCCACGCTCGTCGGCCCGGACGGGCGCATCCACAGTCAACTCAATCAAACCGTGACGGCGACGGGCCGGCTCTCGTCGAGCGATCCTAACTTACAAAACATTCCGATCCGCACAGAACTTGGTCGGCGCATCCGGCGCGCGTTCGTGCCGGACAAAGGCAACGTCTTCGTCGCGGCCGATTATTCGCAGCTTGAGTTGCGTCTGCTCGCGCACATCACACGCGATCCGGTTATGCTCGATGCGTTTCAAAACGGCGAGGACATACACACGCGCACGGCGCAACTCGTCTTCGGCGCGCGGACGAAAGAGGAGTTGAAAGAGAAGCGCCGCTTCGCCAAGATTGTCAACTTCGCCATCGCCTACGCGGTCGAACCGTTCGGCCTCTCAGCGCGCGTCGGCATCTCGCGCAAAGAAGCGAAACAGGTGATTGACGACTACTATAAGACCTACAAAGGCGTGCGCGCCTATATGGACAAGATTCCCGCTGAGGCGCGCGAGCATGGCCTTGTGCGTTCGATGTACGGCCGCATCCGCCCGCTCCCGACCATCAACGACCGCAACGGCCAAATCCGCGCCCGCGCCGAGCGCGAGGCCATCAACATGCCGATCCAAGGTTCAGCGAGTGACATCGTCAAGCTGGCCATGCTCAAGGTTGATGAAGCGTTGCGGCGTGAAGGACTCGCTACGCGGATGGTCATGCAGGTGCATGACGAGTTGTTGCTAGAAGCGCCGCAAGCAGAGGCAGAGCGCGCCGCCGCGATTCTCAAACGCGAGATGGAGACGGCGGTCAAGTTGGACGTACCGCTCGCTGTCGAACTCGGCACGGGCGCGAACTGGATGGACGTGAAAGGATAGTGATGGGCAAAAGTTCAAAGTTCAAAGTTTAAATTCTTATCAACATTCCACCTTGAACCTTAAACTTTGAACTTGCCTTTAACTCGTCACTGGCTTATGAGCGAGAAGCAACCGGACAATACTGAGCAGCATGAAGCGGGCGGGCGGGTGGTCTATAGCCGGCTGCATGCGGAGGGCGACGACGCGGAGACACGCCCGCCGGCGTCGCCGGGCGGCGGCTTGCACCTACCGGGCGGGCACGAAGTCGAGCCGTGGCTGCCGGTGCTGGTCGTCAGTTTCGCGCTGCTCGTCGGGGTGGTCGTCGCGCTCGGTTGGATGAGCGAAAGCGAGGTGCGCTCGGTCAGTTCCAACGTGCAACTCTCCGAGCGTGGGCAGTCGATCAGGATCAAGTCGCTCTTGCAACTGCGCGACGCTTTGGTCACGCTCGATGGCGAGGCGCGCACGCGCCAGGAGCAGTTGACGCGCCGCGATCAGCAGGGCGACTTCATCATCCCGTTCGAGTTGAAACTGGGCCGTGCGCGCGACAATCTCCGCGCGCAACTGCCGAACTTCGACCGCCTGCCGCTCGCACAGACCGCGCCGGGCCGCGCCTTTCGCCAGACGCTCGATGAATACCTGCATGTCAACGAAGACGCGCGCCGCTATTCGCTCGAAGGCTTCCCGCGCTACCGCGATCTGAGCGCACAGTTGGATCAGTTTCTGGATCAGACCGCGCGTGAGCAGGAAAACCTCGTACAGCAACGCCTGAATATGGAAGAGGGCGCGGCCACGCGCATACGCTGGTTGGCGTTCGCCGCCGCCGCGCTCGCCGTGCTGATCGCCGCGCTCGCCGTGTGGGAGTTGCAGCGGCGCTTCCGCGAGTTGCGCGCGAGCCTCAGCGAGTCGCGGCGCGAGCGCGCGTTCAATACGCAGATGCTTGAAGGCATGGTCAGCGCCGTCGCCGCGCTCGACGCGCAGGCGCATATACGCAGCGCCAACCGCGCCTTCTTCCATCTCTTCCCGCGCGCCACCGTCGGCGCATCCGTCTATGACGACATTGCTGACAGCGAAGGCATGAAGCTGCTGGCCGCCGCGACCGCCGGGCGCGTGCTGGACGCGACCTATCACGGCCGCTGGTTGCTCAATGCGCAGAACGAGAACGGCCCGAACGGCGACGGCGCGGCGCACAGCCCGCAACGCAGCTTCGACGTGTATTCGTCGCCGCTCCACTTCGACGGCGCACAGGGCCAGATTCTAACGCTCGTGGACGTGACGCAAGCGGCGGCCACCGAAGGCGAGTTGCGGCGCAAGACTTCGCTCGCGGCTGTGGGGCAAGCGGCGGCGCAGGTCGCGCACGAGATCAGAAACCCCTTGGGCAGCATACGGCTCGGCGTCGCCATGCTACGCGACATGACCGGCGATGCGGAGGCACACAACACCATCGATCTCGTCGAGCGCGGCATCGCGCATCTGAATAAGCTGACCGTGGACGTGACCGAGTTCTCGCGCGACCGTGAGCTTGCGCTCACCGAAACGAACGTCCACGAACTGCTCGACGCCAGCCTTGAGCTTGTCGCCGAAAAACTGCAAGCGAAAGAGACGCCCGTCGAGCGGCATTACACGGACAAGCCGCTCGTCGGCGCGCTCGACGCGGATCAACTGCGCCAAATCTTCGTCAACCTGCTCGCCAACGCCGTGGACGCAAGCGCCGAACGCGCGCCCGTCAGTATCACCACGCAGTACCTCACGATGCAGCCCGCCGACAGCGCGAACGGCGATCATGCCCCAACCGCCGGAGCTGTGCCCGCCGCCCGCATCACCATCACGGATCAAGGGCACGGCATGGACGAACGCACACGCGCACGCATCTTTGAACCCTTCTTCACTACCAAGAAACGCGGCACGGGCCTCGGTCTCGCCATCGTCAAAAAGATCGTCGAACAACACAACGGGCGCGTCTCCGTCGAGAGCGCGCCCGGTAAAGGCACAAGTTTTCACGTCGAGCTACCGCTCAAGCAAAGTCGTTAGCTCTATGTTTCGCGCCAAATACTCTGCACCGTGTCGCGCATGACAACCACCAGCCCAAACCATTCGCCGGCCGGGAACTGATTAAGCGCCTGCATGACCCGTGCATGAATTTTCTGCTCATTCGGCTGGCGCAAGCGAACAACTAAAATCCCATGGTGTGCTGCACCACGATGCTGCACAAAGCCTTTATCGGTAGTAACCAGCAGCCTGCTTTCGTGCTGTACCATCTGCCAGAGCAACTCATCCGCCATGCCCTGATTGGCCGTGCTGCGAATATCTAAAACGTCATGTCCAAGCTACCTTAACTGCGCGACCGTGGCCAGCGGGATATTTTCATCGACACATATCTTCATACGCCGCTTGGCACTGCTTCAATCTGTGTAATCTGTTCCTCCGCCAACCAAGCGGCATATTCCAAACACGCACGAATATCCGCACTGGTGATTGACGGATAGGCCTTGAGCAAACTTTCAAACGTATCCCCATGCGCCAACATGCCGATGATTTGATGCACCGGGAGGCGCGTGCCCTTGACGCAGGCCTGTCCGTGACAAACTTTCGGGTCAATTGAAATGCGGTCAAACATAGCAGCCTCCTGTATCGGCGCACATCATATCAGTCTGTCCATACCCGACGAAAGGCAGCACATCCGCGGGTAGTGGGTCATTTTCATTGTTGAACAGAAATCATTAGTAGTGCTTTAATCTGCCCGCACTTTCATTCCATTTAAGGAGTTCCCCACATGTCCCGCATCTTGCTCGGTACAATCTGCGGTCTCGTCTATGGCGTACTATCTGCTGCTTCCATGCTGCCGCTCACTTTCCCTGATAAGCGGGCGGCACTACTCGGCGCGTTCCTCAACCGCTTCGCCATCGGCTTCGTCATTGGCGCGGCGCAGTTGCCCGTACCAGCTTGGGCGCAGGGGCTGATCTTCGGCGTACTCCTCAGCTTGCCGGATGCGATTATCACGAAGGCTTTTGCCCCCATCCTCATCCTGGGGGCAGTCGGCGGAGTTGTTATTGGTCTGGTCATCAGCAAGTGGGGCATGTAGATTCAGCAACGCCCTACGTTGTGCAACAATGAAAATGACCCACTACCCATCCGCGTGCCGCCCCCACCTCGCTCCCATGCCGC
This sequence comes from Acidobacteriota bacterium, assembly GCA_031359515.1. GTDB lineage: Bacteria > Acidobacteriota > Blastocatellia > Pyrinomonadales > Pyrinomonadaceae > QHXQ01. Next base: position 4,295 of record JANMAD010000513.1, read on the forward strand.
TCATGCTTGTGCTGATAAGCCCGCTCCGCCGGTTGCTTAATTCTCGTTGCGCGCGAACGCGGCGCGGGCGGCGGCGACGGTGCGGTCGAGCAATTCGTCGGTGTGCGCGAGACCGATGAAGGCGGCCTCGAATTGCGAGGGCGCGAGGTAGATGCCCTCTTGCAGCATGGCGTGGAAGAAGCGGCCGTAGGCGGTGCGGTCGCTGCGGTCGGCGGATGTCCAGTCGGTGACGGGGGCGTCGTTGAAGAAGGTGGTGAACATCGAGCCGACGCGGTTGGTGACGGTCTGTATGCCGGCCGCTTGCGCGGCTTCGGTTAATGCAGCACAGAGGCGTGCGCCCGCGCGTTCGAGTTGCGCGTAAACGGATTTGTCGCGCAGACGTTTGAGCGTCGCGAGGCCGGCGGTCATGGCGAGCGGGTTGCCGGAGAGCGTGCCCGCTTGATAGACGGGGCCGGCGGGCGCGATGTGGCGCATGAGTTCGCGGCTCGCGCCATAAGCGCCGACGGGCAGACCGCCGCCGATGATCTTGCCGAGCGTGGTGATGTCGGGCATGACAGCGTAGAGTTCCTGCGCGCCGCCGCGTGCGAGGCGAAAGCCGGTCATCACTTCGTCGAAGATGAGCAGCGCGCCGTGGCGCGTGCATAGCTCGCGCACCGCTTGCAAGTAACCGGCTTGCGGCGGCACGCAACCCATGTTGCCGACGACCGGCTCGATGATGACGGCGGCGATGTCCGCGTGCTGCGCGAACACGGCGGCGAGCGCGGCCCTGTCGTTGAAGGGCACGGTGATCGTGTTCTGCGCGACGGCGGCCGTGACGCCGGGACTGTCGGGAAGCCCTAGCGTGGCCACGCCCGAACCGGCTTTGACGAGCAAGCTGTCGCCGTGTCCGTGATAACAGCCCTCGAACTTGACGAGCTTCGCGCGCCCGGTTGCGCCGCGCGCGAGCCGGATCGCGGACATCGTCGCTTCCGTCCCGCTATTCACCATCCGCACCATCTCGATGGAAGGCACAGCGTCAATGATCTCTTCCGCGACCTCAAGCTCTAACTCTGTCGGCGCGCCGTAGCTCGTGCCGCGCGCAAGCGCGTCGTGCAGCTCGGCGATCACTTCGGGGTCGGCGTGGCC
>JANMAD010000518.1:0-24353 GCA_031359515.1 Acidobacteriota bacterium
CGCCGAGGGCGAGTTGACGACGCGCGAGGTCTTTGAGATTCGCTCCAAGACGATCAGCGAGATGCGCCGCTATCTGGACGCGCACGGCTACATGGAGGTCGAGACGCCGATGCTCACGCCCATCGCGTCGGGCGCAGCCGCCAAGCCGTTTGAGACTTTCCACAACGCGCTCGGCATCAAGCTCTACGCACGCATCGCGCCGGAGTTGTATTTGAAGCGGCTGCTCGTCGGCGGTTTCGAGAAGGTCTATGAACTCAACCGCAACTTCCGCAACGAAGGCGTCTCCGCGCGCCACAATCCCGAATTCACCATGCTCGAATTTTACTGTGCCTACATGGACGTGAACGGGATGATGGACTTCTGCGAAGCGATGCTGCGGATGACGATTGAGAAAGCGACTAACGGCATGCCCGTTCAATTTGACGGTGAAGAGATCGATTTCAGCCGCTTTAACAAGCTTACAATGAGGCAAGCAATCATAAATCACTTGCCGCATCCACTCAGGGCTTTGGGCGAGAATAGAATTGACCTTTCATGGCTAGACAATCCTGTTAAGGTTGCGGCACTGCTTCAGATTACGCCCTCAGTGATCCAAAGGAGCTTGCCTGTTTACGTGAAAACCACACACAAAGAGGGTGGAGAGGTTGAACGTAAATTCATGCAAATTGATGTTACTAATATTGACATTCAAGAAGCTCTTTTTAAGGAAGGAGAGCTAAACAGCTATGATCTTGTTCCGACTATACAGCCACCTCATGAAGCGACTGAACTCGATTGGAAGTCTGCGCTGTCGCATTGGTCTGAACATGAAGACAAAGCAGTTGAAGGATTTGGTCAGAACATCGCCGAGCTTTTCGAGTTGGTAGCAGAAAAAAAGATAAGGGAGCCTACATTCATCACCGATTTCCCAAAATCAATCTCTCCGCTCTCGAAAGCATCACCCGCTGATCCGTCCATCGCGGAGCGGTTTGAGTTGTACATCGCGGGAATGGAGGTGGCGAACGGGTTCTCGGAGTTGAATGATCCGGTGGAGCAGTACGAGCGGTTTCAGGATCAGGGGCGGCAGCGGGAGCGGGGCGACGAGGAGGCGATGCAGACGGACGTGGACTATGTGCGTGCGCTCGCTTACGGCATGCCGCCGGCCGCGGGGATCGGCATCGGCATTGATCGCCTCGTCATGCTCCTAACAAACAGGCAATCAATTCGTGATGTTATATTATTCCCGCATATGCGCCCCGAAGGAAAAGTTAAAAGGCCTCATCAACATTCATGGATGAACCCTTTATATGCACCACTCAAAGCATCTCCTGACTGGGAGCATCTTAGCTCAGACGAGCGTGCTGAAAGGCTTCTTGAGAAGTACGAAGAATATGAAGCCAACAGGAATGATCCTCTCGAAAGACTGATAACTGGCTCTAAGAATGAGCAGTTAAGTGTGATAAAAAGGATCATCGAGCTTTTCGAGCGTGAAGAGACTTCAATAAATCAACGGTAATAATCTTCTCCTGAATTCCACAATCAGCGATGTTCAAACCGGATAGCGATGCAGGGCTGTATGCGAGCGCGGGGCAGTTTGTGACCGTGGCGGGCGTGCGCCTGCATTACGTGAGCGCGGGCGCGGGCGTGCCTGTCGTGTTGCTGCACGGCAACGCAGGCTTCGTGCAAGACTTCGCCGCGCTCATGCGCGTGCTGCCGGCGCGCGGGTTTCAGGCTATCGCGTTCGACCGGCCCGGTCATGGGTTGAGCGAACGTCCGACCGGCGCAGACATGACAATGGCGGCGCAGGCCGGTTTGCTGCGCGAGACGTTAGACGCGCTCGGTGTTGCGCGGCCGATCATCGTCGGTCATTCGTGGGGCGGCGCGCTCGCGCTCTGTTATGCATCGGCCCACGAGCGCGCGGTCGCGGCGTTGGTCTTGCTCGCGCCCGCCGCCTATCCTGAGCCGCCGGCCTTTGGAGCCGAGAGCGCGTTGCTCGGCGTGCCGGTGTTGAGCGATTTGTTAATCAAGCTGTCCGGCTCACGCATCGGGCGTAAGATCGAGGATAATTTGCAACGCGCCTTCGCGCCCGACCCTGTGCCGCCGGATTATCTGCGTGCGGCCCTGACCGTCTGGCAACGCGCCACGCAGGTCAAAGCAACTGTTGAGGACGAGCTTAACTTCAGTGCGGACACGGAAGCACTAAGCCCGCGCTATCACACGTTGCGCGTGCCGGCGCTCGTCGTGACCGGCGACGCGGATCAGTTGGTCGATCCTGTGCGGCACGCTTATCCTTTGCACCGCGCGTTGCCGCAGGCCGAGTTGCTCGTCCTGCCCGCAACCGGGCACATGCTGCCGCAGACGCGCGTGCAAGCCGTGCGCGCGGCGATTGAGCAAATACACGCACAAGCAAGTCTAACCCTCGCGCGCTGATTCGCTGTTATGCACATTCCAGTCCATGACATCTGGTGGCTCATCGCGGGCGGAGCGGGCTACGGCACGCGCTACGCGCACCTGCGCATGGGCGCAATGCGGGCCGCGCGCAAACAAGAACGCGGGCTGACCGCGCGCCTGTTGCAGTTGCAGACCACCTACGGCTACAACGCGCACTCGCTCGTCAGCATCGCGCCCGGCGCGCAACTCTGGGCCTCGCCCAACATCGACGGCGCAATCATCTACAGCGAATTCGGCCGCGTCTGGTTGGCGGCCGGCGACCCGCTCGCCGCCGACGAGGATATGTGCGAACTCGCGCGCCGGTTCATCGCCGCCGCGCACAAACGCGGGCGCGTCGCCGCGTTCATGCCCGTCACCGCGCGCTTCGCCCGCGCCGCTACGCAACTAAACTTGGGCGCGCTCAAGGTTGGCGCTGCGCCTTACTTCGATCTCAAGACGTGGGCCCCGCGCGGTGACCGCGCGAAGAAAATGCGCGCCGGTCTCAATCAAGCGCACAGGGCTGGCCTTACGTTTGGCGTGATCGATCAAGTCCGTCAAGAATTCAAACAGGAGACCGAAGAACTCTGCCGCCGTTGGCTCGCCACGCGGCGCACGGCGACCGGCTTCGGCTGGTTGTTCCTGCTCGATCCGTTCCAGCACACAGAGTTGAAAAGATTTTTCGCGGCGCGCGATGCGGCGGGCCAACTGATCGGGCTGCTCGCGGCGAGTCCCATTCCGGCGCGCGACGGCTGGTATCTCGAAGACGTGCTGCGCCACCCGAAAGCGCCTGCGGGCACAACCGATCTGCTGGTCGTCGAGGCGCTCAAACATCTGGCCACGACCGGCGCGACGATGGCCACGCTCGGCACTTCGCCCTTGACGAAAGAAGGGGCCGACGACGTGCCGCCGGGCGACTTTCCGCACATCGAGCACGCCTTGCGCGTGGCGGCACGGCGGCTCACACGCTTCTATAATTTCGACGGCCTGCGCCGCTTCAAAGCGAAGTTTGTGCCGACGTGGTGGGAGAGCGAGTACGTGCTAGTGCCGCACGGCGCATCCGTGCCGCCGCGCGTCGCCTACGCGATCCTACGAGCCATCGCGCCCGGCGGTCTCGCGCAACTACTCACGCGCCAACTCGCCCACTCAATCCGCGCCAAACGGAACTGACCGTCAAACTGCGCGAGCGCGAGACAAACCGTTCACCGCAAAACATTGAGACCCGCGCGACGCTGCACACGTCGCGCGGGTCTCAACATATTATGCGTGCGTGACTTCTATTGTTTCGCTACGGGCGCGGCGTTCTTGGCGCGCAGTTGCGTCAATCGTTCGGCGGCCCACGCGGGTAGCGTGCCCTGTTGCGCGACAGCTTTGGCGTAAGCCTCCATGGCGGCGAGCGCGCCCGCGTTGTCATTCAACTTCCCGCGCACGCGGCTGAGGTCAACCAGCACCTGCGGGTTCGTGTCGCCATAGAGCGCGGCGGCGCGGGCGAAACTGTCGGCGGCGCGGTCGAGTTGACTCGTCTGCTCGTAGAGTCGGCCCAGATGATAGTAGGCGACGGGGTAGCGCGCGTCGTCTTTCGCGACGAGCGCTTCGAGCGCGGCCAACGCCTCGTCGTTGCGCTTGAGGTTCGCCAGTGAGAAGGCCATTTCCAGATTGGCAGGCGGGAAGTAACCGTTGCTGCTGGCCAACACGTCGCGGTAATACTTCACCGCATCCGCGTACCGCCCCGCCTCGCGCGCCGTCCGCGCCCGCTGTAATAAGTTGTAAACCTGCGGCGAGACGGCGAGCGGGCGCAGACCGGCAGCCGGGCGCGTGCTGTTTATGACGACGTTGTTGCCCGCGCTCTGCCGCGCGCCGTCTTCCTTCATAGCCACATCAGCCGCGACGATCTCGCGGCGCGCATAAGCGACCGGCAGCGGCACACCGTCGCCCGTGCGCGTGCTGCGCGCGGTGTAGGCGTCTAGCACTGCGAGACCGCGTTGCGCGTCGCCGTCTTTCGCATAAGCGCGTGCGAGCGCGGCGGCGGCGTCCGCGTGATCAGGTTGCCGCGCGAGTGTGCGTCGCCACTCGCGGATCGCGAGATCGGTTTCGCCCCGCAGCAGATAAAGCCGGCCGAGATTGTAGCTCGCTTCCGGATACGCGTCGTGCTCTTCGTTGAGCGCGCCGACGAGCGCGTCCTGCGCCTCTTCCCAATGCCCTTGCCTTGTGAGCAGCACGCCGAGATTGTTGAGCGCACGCGCGTAGTGGCCCCGCCGTTGACTGATCGCTTTGCGATAAGCGTCCGTCGCCGCGCTCGTATCGCCCAGCCGCGCGAGCGCATTGCCAAGATTGTAGAAGAACGGCGGGTCGTAGCGATCCTCGTGCAACAACAAACTCAACTCATTGAGCGCGGCCGCTTTATCGGCTGCGCCGACGAGCCGATTGATCAACTCACGCTGCAAACGCCCACGCTCGCTGTCCACCGTCGTCGCGCTGATCTCTGCGCGCAAAGCGGCGAGCGTATCAACCGGCGCGGCCGGCTGAGCATCATCAACCGGCGTCGCCGCCGCCGTCGGTTTAGCAACTGCATGTTCCTCTGTGGCGCGCACGGCCGGCGCGACCGGCTCAGGGTTCACCGTCGCCGGTGTCGCCGCTGCCGCAGGCGCTGCGCTCGGCTTGGGCTTGGGCGCGGCCTTAGCCTGCGCGGCTACGCGCCGTGTGCGCGTAGCTCGCGCGCCGCGCGGCGCTGTTTTTACTTCAGCAGTTTTTGCGGGCGACGCCGGTGTGGGCTTGGTCTGCGTGTGTGCGCGACCGCAGGCGACAAGCAACGCCAGCGCGCAAATTGCGTGTTGGGCTAAACGACGATTGCGGGCGCGTGTGCGCGTGGCCGGGGACAAGACTTCCAACATGTGCGGTTCTCCCAAGTGAGCGATTGCAGCGGCGGCAGCGTCATGGTCTGCCGGTGGACGATTTCATCACGGGCGGTCTGGCCGGCGCGTTGGTGTAAGCGATGATCGTGCCGCCGAAGCCGACGGCCCAACCGCGTGTGCGCGAGACGAAACAGAGCCGTTCGAGCGGATGCCGCGCGGGCGCAGATTCCAAACGCCAGTGCGCGCCGCCATCCGTTGTGTGCAAGAGCGTGCCGTCCGTGCCCGCGCTCCAACCTTCTTGCGCGTCGAGGAATTTCACGTCGAACAGATCGGCCGCGCTGTTCGACGTTTGCGTCGTCCAACTGCGCCCGCCGTTCCCGGTCGTCAGCACCAGCCCGCGTGCGCCGACCGCCCAACCATGCCGCGCGTCCGCGAACGCGACCGCCTGCAAACGGGCCGCCGGCTCAACCGGCAGACCGACACCACGCCACTGCGTGCCGCCGTCGTCTGTGTAAAGCAAGGTTGCGCCCGCGCCGACGATCCAGCCCGCGCGTGTGTCGGCGAACGTGCCGCCCAAGAGCAGATGGCGCGTCGGGATGCGCTGGCGCGTCCACGTCTCGCCGCCGTCCGTCGTGGCATAGAGCGCGCCCTCTTCGCCGAACGTCCAGCCATGCTCGGCGTCGGCGAAGATGATGCGCACGATCAGCGTGTCAATGTCTTTGCCCGTCGCCTCGATGCGTCGCCACGTTGCGCCGCCATCGGTCGTATGCAATAGATAAGCGCGCGGTTCTGTTTTCGTCTGCAACTCATAAATGCTGCGCTCGCAGACGAGCCAACCTGTCTGTTCATCCAGAAAGAGCACGTCGCGCAAAGCATCCGCTGTCGGCTTACGCTGCACACGCCAATGCGTGCCGCCGTCCGTGGTCGCCAACAACGCGCCGCTGCCGCCGGCCGCCCAGCCGTGCTGCTCATCTGCTAAAAAGTAGATCGCATGCAGCCATGACAGCGTGCCCGATTCCTGTCGGGCCCACGTGGCCGAAGCGGCAGTAGGCAGTAGGCAGTAGGCAGTAGGCAGTAAGAGGGCAATAAGCATCTGCCTGATGCGGACTGAAGATAGCGCGCGGAACATCATCATGCTTCTGCCTAAACAACTGCCTACCGCCTACTGCCTACTCCGCTTCAGAACCCGCCGGTGAAGATGCGCAGAGTGCTGATGACCGGCAGGAGGCTTAAGATTTTCTGCAACGACTTGAAGCGGTTGCCCGGCACAAGCACCTGATCGCCGGGATTGAGATAGAGACTATCCGGTTGCCGCCCCTTGGCGATGGCAGCGAGGTCAACGCGGGTCGGGTGATAGATACCGTCCGCCCCGCGCCGCGCCACCACGACCTTTTTGCTGTCGCCGGTGGGCAACACGCCGCCCGCCAGCGAGACGGCTTCATAGACCGAGACGCGATGCGTCATCGCGCGCACGCCCGGCTGCGCCACATCGCCCAGCACCGAGTAGACGGCCGACTGCGCTTTCTCTAATGTGACCGTGACCTTCGGCTCGATCACAAACTCGTCGAGCCGCTTCGCGATCTCAGCGCCCAACTGATCCGTCGTCTTGCCGACGACGAACACGCCGTGCGGAATGAGCGGCAGCGCGATGACGCCGTTGGGCGGGATGGTGATGCCCGTTTTTGAATAACGGTCGAGATTGAAGACGCTGATCGAGATGATGTCTTCCGGGCCTAAGCGATAGGTGGCGAGATAGTTATTGTAGTAGGGCACGATGCCCTGCTCATCTTCGCTCATGCCCTCTTGCCGGTTCACGAGCGCGGCCGTGGGCACGTCGGCGCGCGGCGGCGCGCTCGTGTCGTCCGGCTCAAGCCGCTCTTTCACCTTCTCTTGCGGCGGCGCAACGGGCTGTTGCTCGACCGTGCGCGGGCGCGTCTTCTCTTTGTCCTGTGCGCGCAACGCGCCTGCCGGCGCGCAGATGGCCGCGATCATTAGTAGCGTCAATAGTCTGCTCATTATCCGTGTCATCTTGCTTACCTCCTGACCAAACCGCGCGGTGCATCCGCTTCAACGCCCGCCGCGCCCGAATAGGATCGTCTTCACCGTCTCGAACAGGATCACGGCGTCAAGCATCAAGCTTTGATTCTTGATGTAGTAGAGATCATATTGCAGTTTCTGCCGCGCGTCCTCGATGGACGCGCCGTAGGGATATTTGATCTGCGCCCAACCGGTTAAGCCCGGCGGGTTCAAATGGCGTTGTTCGTAGAACGGAATCTCGGCGGCGAGTTGTTTGACGAAGTGCGGGCGCTCGGGGCGCGGGCCGACGAAGTTCATCTCGCCTTTGAGGATGTTCCAGAACTGGGGAATCTCGTCCACGCGAATCTTGCGGATGATGCGCCCGATGCGCGTCGTGCGGTCGTCGCTCGTCTGCGCCCAGACAGGGCCGTCCTTCTCCGCGTCCGCGCGCATCGAACGAAACTTCATGATCGTGAACGGGCGACCGTTTTTGCCCACGCGCTCCTGTTTGTAGAGTGCGGGCCCCGGCGATTCGAGTTTGATCAAAACAGCGGTCATCAGCGCAATCGGCAGCGACACCAACGCGCCGACGAGCGCGACGCTGCGATGCATGAAGGTGCGCGTCACGCCGGACAGACGCGCTTGCCGCCCGCGCCCCGAAAAGATGAGCCACGATGGGCGCAGCATGTTCAGATGCACGCGCCCCGTCACGCGCTCGTAAAACGACGCGCCCTCTTCGATGGCGACCGCACCGCCCAGACTCAAATCGAGCAGCTCGCTCGTCGGAAACTGCCCGCGCCGCTCGCCCAACGCCACGATGATCCGATCCACGCCTTCGCGCACGACGACCGCCGCCAACTCGCTCGTCACGCCGACCACGCGCGGGTTGATCAGCGACTGCCCTACCAACTCGGGCCGATTGTCCACGAAGCCGACGATACGATAGCCCGCGTCGCGGCGGTCTAACACCTCGCGCGCGATCTCTAACGCCGCGTCGCCCGAGCCGACGATCAGGATGCGCTCGCCGACGTTCGGATGGCCTAAGAGCCAATGGATCGAGACGCGCCAGCCGACCATCAAGGCCAGCGCGAGCGGCAGTGAGATGAGCGACACGCCGCGCCCGAGCATCGCCTGCGGCACGAAATAGAAGACGAGCGCGAGCGCGACCCAAGCGAGACCCAGGGCTTGTATCATGCGCAAGATCAACTCGCGTCGGTCGTGCATGACGACGAAATCGTAAAGGTCGTAGAGATAGAACGCGCCGATGCAGAAGGCGGCGGCCAGCGCGGCTTTATAGATGCCGTTAGCTTCGAAGAGTTTGCGATAGGCCTCGTCCGGGCCGAGACGAATCTCGGTCGCGGCCACGAGGCAACCGAAAATCAAGAGCGCCTCCGCCGTTAGCAGTAACAGCGTGCGCAGTCTGGTGCGCGCCGACCTCAACCGGCCTCCTCAGTCGCTGCCGCCGCCTCGTCGCGGCGATAGTAACGACGTTGGTAGTAATAACTGTTCGCGTCGGGCGCATCCTCCGCGCCGTTCAAGACGATGCCGAGCAGACGCTCGCGCGGCAGCGGCTCAAGCAGGCGGTCGAGCGTGCCGTAGCGCGTTTTATTCGCGCGCACGACCACGAGCGCGCCGTCCGCACGATTGATCAAGACGGTCGCATCGGTGAAGAGACCGAGCGGCGGCGCGTCTATGAGGATGTAGTCGAACGTGCGGCGCAGTTCCGCCAGCACCGCGCTGAACTTCGGCCCGGACAATAACTCGGCGCAGTTGTCGCGCGGCGTGCCGCCGGGCAATAAGTGGAGTCCGGCCGGCTCAAGGCGCACGATTGACTCATGGAGCGACGCCTCGCCGGCAAGCACTTCGGAGAGACCCGTGGGCGCATCGAGCGCGAGATAATCGGTGGCGCAGGGCTGGCGCAAGTCGCCATCGATCAAGAGGGCGCGCACGCCGTCAGTCTGCGCCAGCAGCCACGCGAGATTGAGCGCGGTGATGGTCTTGCCTTCCGCCACGCCCGCGCTCGTCACGACGATGGTCTGCACCTTGCGCCGCTCGCTCGCGTGCAGCACGCGCGTGCGCAGACTGCGGTATTGCTCGGCGTGCGGCGAGCGCGGCTCGGTGATAGCGACGAGATGTGGCTCGACGCGCGATGTCACGACCTCGATTGAGGTGTACGCGACATCGCGCGTCGAACCGACAGCGCCCACCGTTGCCCCAGCAACACGCGCAGCCGTACCGCCGGGGAGTGCCGACCCGACTGTGGCTTGAACCGTGTGCTCGGTGGACGCTGAATTGTGCGCCGGCGCGGCTGTTGCGTCGGGCGCGTGGAAAAATGCGGACGGCCGATTGAAGAGCGCATCGGGCGCGCTGCTATGCGCTGCGCCGTTACCGTTCGCGCCGTTACCGTTCGCTTGCCGCTCACCGTTCGCTGTGTCGGCGGCGGGCGGCACGGCGGCGTTGGCCGCGCGCTCGTCCGGCGCATCGCCGTCCTGCGCGGCGGCCCGTTTCAAAGCTTCGTAGACTCTGCCCATTACCTGTTGTCTCCCATCACGTCCCAACGGCGGAAGGCCGCGCCGATGTCGGCCCCCTCCGACGTATCTTCGGACGCGCCCTCGCGCGTCGTCGCCGTTTCAGGCTGCGCGCTTGCGCTCTGACTGCCGCCGTTGCCGGCCGCCCACAATTCGGCGCGGCCCTGTGTGCCAAAGATGCGCGCGGGCGTGATGCGCTCGACCGGGCTGAGACCACGCGCCCCGTCCGGCAACATGTCGAACGTGCCCGCTACTTCCTCAATCGTGGCCCGACTGATCTGCCGCTCGTTCGCAACGAAGCCAGCGAGCAAAGCGTTGTCGCAGAGATTGTTGATCTGGCGCGGGATGCCCGCCGTGCAGCGAAAGAGGTAGTCAATCGCGCCGGGCGAGAAGATGTCCGTGCGCGCCGCGCCCGCCACCGCGAGCCGCGCTTTGATGTACTGCGCTGTCTCCGCGACGCTCGGCAGCGGCTTGATCTCGCAGCGCAAGGCAACGCGCTGTTTCAACTGCCGTAACTCCGGATTGTTCAAGACGGCGCGCAACTCCGGCTGCCCCGTCAACACGATCTGCAAATGCTTCGCCGTGTCCGACTCGAAGTTCGAGAGCAATCTGATCTCTTCGAGCACGGCGGTCGAAAGCCCGTGTGCTTCATCTATGATCAGCACGGTGCTAAGGCCGCGCGCGTGGCGCGCTTCGAGCGTTGCGCCAAGCGCGAACAGCAACTCCGATTTGTTCTGCCAATCGGCCACGTCGAGCAGCCGCGCGATGTGCTGATAAAACTCCGGCACGCTCAGCCGCGGATTGATGACGTAGCCGACCAGCACCGAGCGGTCGAGCCGCTGCATCATCCAACGCAGGATCGTCGTCTTGCCCGTGCCGACTTCGCCCGTGACGACGATCAGGCCCTTGCCGCTCTCGATGCCGTAATGCAGGTTCGCCATCGCCTCCGTGTGCGAGGGCGTGAAATAGATGAACCGCGGATCGGGCGTCAGCGCGAACGGCAGTGCCTGTAAGCCATAGAACTCTCTGTACAACTCAGAACCTCGAAAGCTATTAGCTGTTAGCCCTTTGTCTTTAGCTAACAGCTAATAGCTAATAGCTTTTTACGTTGCGAAAAATTCAAACACGTGCGACAGCTTCAACAGCAGCGCGAGCGCGGGCACGGTCAGCACAGCGGCCGCGACACCCGCGAACGTGAGCGTCATGCGGCGCAGCCGGCGGCGGTGCTGCTCGCGCGGCGTCAGCAGTTCGGGCACGGAGACCAGCACCGGCAGGTTCGTATAATGCCGCGCGTCCGCGACCGTCTGCACGGTCATGAGCCGCGGCAACTCGGCCGCGACGCTGAAGATCAGACCGACGCCCAAACCCAACGCCAGCCCAATCGCCATCAAGAGAGGGCGCTTTGGCGCAACCGGCTTTTCGGGCAGACTCGCCGGATCGATCACTTCGAGTTTCTCGCCCTGCAATTTCTCGGTGGACGCGCTGGCCAGTTCGACCGAGTGTTGCTTCTGGATCAAATCATCGTAGTAAGCCTTCTTCCCCTTGTACTCATTATCGAGCGCTTGCAGCGCGATCTCTGTGCTGGGCGCGCGGCCGAGTTGTGCACTGACCTGCGCGATCTGCCCGGAGGATTGATCGAGCAATGCCTGCTGCCGCGCCATTTCGCCTTTCGCCAACTCGATATTCGTTTTCAGCGAGCCAAGGCGCGGATCGATGTAGACCGAGAGCCGTTTCTCCTTCTCGGCGATGGCGGCCTTCCGGTCGTCCAACATCTGCTGCTTGTCGCGCTTAACGGAATCGAGTTGCTGCTTCAGGGCGATCATGTCCGGATTCGCCGGCTTGAGGTACTGTTTCAGGCTCTGATACTGGGCTTCAAGTTCCGACTCGCGCCGGGAAAGATCGGACCAAGCCGGCGTCGTCTTCGGATCGGTGGTATTATCCACGACCTGTTGCCGCTCAAACTCCACATTCTTCTCAATGTCGGCCAACTGATTCGTGTAGGCCGCGATCAGATCGCGCAACCGGCCCACTTCGGCGATGCGCGCCTTTTGCTCCTCGTGTAGCCCCCCCAACGTCTGTCCCAACGGCGACACCTGCGACGGCAGAATTGCTGTGGGTGAAGTCATCAATTCCAGCCGCCGCTTGTCTAGGTTGTCGAGCTCGGCCTTCGCCTGCGTCACCTGCTGATCGATCAAATCCCGCGTCACGCCGACTGTCTCCCGCGACGCCTCGAGTTGCGCGTTGATGTATTGCGTGGCCAGTTCGCTGGTGACCTGTTGCGCGTTGGCCCGATTGTCGGATTTGAAAGATAGATTGAAGCCGTTGGTAATATCATTGCGGCTCTTGTTAAGCTCGATGACGATGTCTTTCTTGCGCATGCGCTCAACGAGCGCGTCCATCGGCTCGTTGCGCCGGCGCTCGGCCGCGTACAGATCGTGGCGAATGATCAATGGTTCAAGCGACGAGCGGCTAGTGACTTTTTGGCTGATGTTGTTGATGCGCAACGTCAGGTCTTCATCCGACATCTGCGGCACGACGCCGGCCGAGACGGAGGCCGGCTTGACCACCAACAACGTGCTGGATTGATAGACATCCGGCAGCCGCCAGACCACGATGGCGATGGCAAAAAAGATCGCGAGCGCGGGCAGCAGCAGCAGCCACTTGCGCCGCCACAGGATGCGCGCGTACTCGCTCGGCGTTCGTTGTCTGAAATCAACACTCATTAGCAAACTCCCGTCGGCAGTCGGCAATCGGCAGTCAGCCGCGAGTCATAGACCGAGACTCGCGCTGCCTACATTCTGCTAGCTGCCCTCTCGCTTCATCTCTACCCTATAAAGCGGCCAACGCTTGCCGCGCTTCATCGAGTTGCGCGGCGGTCAACCCCTTCTCCGTGCCCGTGCTCACGGCTTGCTGCAACTGCTGGCGCGCTTCCACCCTGCGCCCCATCGCGGCTAACGCACGCCCCAGATGCAGACGATAGACAGCACTGTCGCCGCCGCGCGCCGTCGTTTGATTGACGGCCTTTTGCAACTGCTCGACCGCCGCACTGTACAAGCCCTTCTTGAAATAGACCCAGCCGAGCGTGTCCGCATAGCCCGGCTCGTCCGGGAACTTCTGCACCACGCCCTGCGCCAAGCGCACGCCTTCATCGAGATTGCCCTTGCCGTACTCGGCGTAGTCCCACGCGAGATTGTTCCCGGCGATAGCGCCGATGGTCGCTTCGGGGTTGCGCGAGAGCGCGTCCCTGTAGGCTTTGACGGCGTCGTCGCGATGGTCGCGCCCGTCTTCGACCATCCCGATCAAAGTGAAGGCGGCGGCATCATCCGTGTCGGGCGGGCGCGTGATTACTAGCCGGTACTGGTCAACTGCTTCCTGCGGCTTGTTCGCGTTGATATAGAGCGCTGCGAGCGCGGTCAGCGCGGCCGCGTTATTGGGTTCAAGCTCAAGCGCGCGACGCAACTCGCCCTCCGTACTCTGCATGAACTGCGCCTGTTGCGCTTGATCGCGATGACTGATGGCGATCCCGCCCTGCAACCCGTAGATTTGCGCCTTGAGGAAATGCAGCCCCGCATTCTTGGGTTGCGCGGCGATGGCTTGATCTATGCGCGCGTGCGCTTTGTCGAACTGATTTTGCTTGCTGTAGAGATTGATGAGACCGCCCAGCGCGTCCAAGTTCGCGTTGTCGATCTGGAGCGTGCGCTCGAACAACTGCTCGGCGTCTTGCGGCTTGTTCTCGGCGAGCGCGACCCCCGCGAGGTTGGTGTAAGACTCCGGCGCGTTAGGCTGCGCGTCGCGCGCGGCTTGGAAATCGGCTCGCGCCGCGCTCAAGTTGCCCAGCCGCAAAGTGGCCGCGCCGCGCGCGGTGTAAGCCTTGGCGCGCAACTCCGCGAGCAACTCCGGCGTGAGTTGCGCGCTCGGCGTAGCCTTGCCGAGGCGTTCCAGCAGATCAGTGGCGATGCGTTGCGCGCTCTTCATGTTCGCGTCGCTGCCGGCGCGCAAATTGATCTGCGCCTGCAAAAGTTTGCCGGGCAGATAGTCGGGATAATACTTGTCGAGGTCGCCCGCGTAGCTGCGCGCCTGCTCCACCTGCCCGATGCCGAGTTGGGCCTGTGTCATGAAGTAAAGCGTCGTCTGTTCGCGCGGCTCCTGCTTCAAGACCTGCGCGAGATCATCAATCGCCCCCTTCGCGTTACCTTGCTGCATCCTGACGCGGGCCCGCAATTGCAGCGCGCCCATGTCGTCCTTGTTCTTGTCCAACACAAACTGCGCCTGCTGGTCTGCGCCCTTCAGGTCGCCGCGCTGGAGCAACATCTCACCGAGTCGGTAGTGCCCCTGCGTGTAGTCGGGCGACTTGGCGAGGATGGCTTGATAGATTTGCATGGCCTCGTCGGGCCGGCCCACCGCCGCATAGTAATCGGCCAGCACGGCTTGCCCTTCGGGCCGATCCTTTTCGAACTCGGCGAGGTCTTTAAATGCGGCCTCGGCTTTGTCGAACTGTTTGTTGGAGAAATAGAAACTGGCGAGCGTGCGGCGTGCGTCGCGGTCCGCCGGCTCAACCTCAACCGCTTTGCGGAACTCGGCCTCGGCTTGCGCCAGGTGCTTCTGCTGCGCGTGGAAGTAACCGTACTGCGTGTGCGCGAGCGCCGAACGATCATTGATGGCTAAGGCGCGCTGGAAGATCGCCTCGGCGTTCGTGTTGTCGCCCTCACGCATGTAGTAGCGCGCCAAGCCCATCAGCGTCTCGATCCGTTGCGGGTTGAGATCGAGCGCAGTCTTTAGCTCTGCCAGTGCCTTGTCGCGCTCGCCCGTGGCGTAAAACACAGTCGCGTTGAGGATGTGGCCCTCAATGTGCTTCGGATCGCGTTGCAGCACTTGATCGACGAGTTTCTGCGCCTCATCCTTAGTTCGCTTGTCATGGTTGCCCTGATAGGCAGCGATGTAGTAGTTACCGAGGCGGACGGCCGCGTCCAGATTGTTCTGGTCAAGCTCGACCGTGCGCCTCAGTTCATTAATCGCGGGCAGGAAGTTCTCCTGCTTTTCATAAGTCTGCGCTAGGCCCCAGTGGGCCGCCGCCATGCGGTCATCGAGCTGCAAGACATTGCGAAACTCAAGCGCCGCTTCCGGGTACTTCTTGTCGTCGAGATATTGTTGGCCGCGCTTGAGGTGCTCAGCTTTAGCCTTCTCCGGATTGGAGCAGGCCGCCAAGCCTAGCGTCAGCAGGAGGACGGACAGCAGGACAAACAGCAAACCCCGGCCGTGGCCGGAGCGCAGGCACTCTGATTGGTTCATCTTGGGTTTCTGACTCCTTCACGCGCTGTGCGCCTTGCGCGCTCGACCGGGGCAACGGTCAGAACGGGCAACGGATGGCAACTGCGTGGTTCAACCTCTTCGCTACGTTTAAGCGCGCTCGCCGCCGCAGGCAACAACTGGATGCCCGGACGAAAACGCGTCGATTAAGAAAAACGGATAATCGCTCTCTTTTTCCCGAAGTTGCCCCGCGCCGCACGGGGCCGTGCTAATGTTATCTCATTCCTGTCGCTGATGATCAAGCGCTTGTCGGCCTAAAGAATGAGCCTGCTGCTGCGGCCGCCCGTTGGCCGGCGCGCTCTCAGTTCGGCACGAACGCCGGCAGGAAGGGCGCGGCCGTGGCGGCCAATTCGCTCGCCTGTTGCAGCGCTTCCGCCTCCGACGCGCCGACGGGCACCATCACGCGCACCATCGCGCCGTCCGAACGACGCAGCCGCACGCTATCCAAGACCGTGTAAATCTTCCCCCAGTATTCGCTCGCCACCGCCCGCCCGCGCCCCTGATACCAATAGATCAACACTTGGCGCGTGTTGTCGTGCTCGATGATGTAGCGGTTCGCCTCGATGGTGGGGCTGCCATCGGCGGGCCGGATTAGGATGCGCCCCGGCTCATTCATTACCCAACCTGCGCCGGGTAGACAGTTGAGCGGGCTGTGATAGGTTGCGCCGTTGCGCTGCGTCGCGTAATAGCCGACGTAGAAATTGGCGGCGTGCCCGTCGGGCAGCGCATAGTCGCGCGCGAGATAATCGTCGGCGAGCAGGACGCTTTCGGTCACCGTGTCGAAGCGCGTATCCGCGCCGTGCTGGTGCCACGCACCGAGTTGCGCGGGAAATTCCACCAGCGGCCGCCGTTCGACGTGCGCTTCACCTGCGCGCTGCCACAAATTGATCACCGTCCCGCTGACGAGCAGGAACGCGAACAATACCCAGAACTGCCTGCGTGTAGTTTTCATCTCACTCACCGCGTCGCGCCGCCGACCACCGGCGACTCTTGCGCCACATCGAGCTGTTGCCCTTCGTCCGCCGCGACCACTGTCGGCGCGGTGGACTGCCCGTGCTGCCGG
Source organism: Acidobacteriota bacterium (assembly GCA_031359515.1). GTDB lineage: Bacteria > Acidobacteriota > Blastocatellia > Pyrinomonadales > Pyrinomonadaceae > QHXQ01. Next base: position 16,173 of record JANMAD010000518.1, read on the forward strand.
CCGCGTGCGCCGTTTTTCTGCTTGCGCCGCGCCAGCAGATCGAGCAGCCAGCCGACCGCGAACAGCAACAGGAAGGCGACGATATAGACGACCCAACCGGAGAACTCGTGGAAGAAACCGTCCGCGATCTCCGTGCCGTAGTAACGCGCGAGAATCCCCGTGCCGCTGACGCGCCCCGCGTTGGTCACAATCGCGATGGGCACGGCGGCCAAGACGATGATCGTCGAACGCCAGAAACCATAACGCTTGAGCCACCCCAAACGCCCGCCCGTCTGTCCGTCCGCAGCCTGCGGATGCGTGAAATAAGCGAAGACGACGGCGAGCGTCAGCAAGGTCATCAACGAGCGGATGCCGCTACACGCTTCGACCACTTCGAGCCGCTTCGTCGTCCGCGCGCCGAGCGGCATCAACTCGATCACGTTACCCATACGCAAGACGGGGATGTCGCACATCTGCATCGCCCAGACCGCGCACCGCGAAGCGAACAACTGCAAAGGAAACGCGATCTGATTGAAGATGATCGCCGGGATGGGAATGGCCAACGCCAATAACACGAGCGGCACGAGCGCGAGCCGCAGCACACGCCCGCCCCAGAAATAGAGCAAGACGCCCGCGAGCAATAGCACGAGCGACGTGCGTTGCAGATACAACTCCGAGCCGGCCGTCCCCGCCCATAGTGTAACGAGCGCGAGCGCGACACACGCGCCGCCCAACACGGGCCGCGGTTGCTTAGGCGCAGACGCGAAACGCGCTCGCCCGCTCCACAGGATGTAGCCGATGATGAAGGGCATCAACAGCCCGTGCGAATAGTTCTCGTCCGTCCACCATTGCCCGGCGAGTTTGTACAGCACCGCCATATAGACGAAGCCCACGGCGGCGGCGAGCAAGGTTGGTCGCCACAGTTGTTGATAGGGAACAGACTTCATATTTGACGCATTGGACACTGCCTAGGCTGGAGTATTTCAATTCCCGCCGCGCCGATGAAGCGGCGGCGAACCTGCCAGAGTGTAGCCTACGGCTCGCGCGACAAGCAAATAGAAAAGGTGAATCAGGAGTTGGGATGACAGACAAGTGCGCCAAATCGGTAGAATTTTCTTACCATGGAAAATCAACAGCTTCGACTGTAGCTGCTTGTCCGTCACATTTACGCCCCCTGAGACCTGTTTTCAACGCACGCGCAGCACGAACCGGCGCGCAGTTCCGGCCATTCCGCCCGACATGTGCCGCGCTCTCTTCCTGCGTGACAGAGATGATCCGCGCCTGAGCGAGGGCAACGTGCGGTTAAGCAATCATCCGCGTAGCAGCGTGCGCGCCGTCGTGCCGCGCACAAAGGGGTCGAAGCTGCGGTGCGTGGACATGAGGAAGGCGGTCGTGCTTTGCCGGCGCGCGTTGCCGTGCGTGGCGTGTAGGTGTATGAAGCGGCTGAAGACCGACGCGCCGTAGTAGTAACCGTCGCTCGTACTGACCAGCACGTCGGCCGCGTTGCGTATGCGCGGGCCGTGCATCGCTTCGTGCAAGTTGTAGAGCGCGTCCGGATAGGTGTGCGCGCCTGTGCTAGCGAACCAAGCGGCATCACTCGCGTAGCCTTGCGCGTCAAGCTCGCCGGCTGCGCGCAACGCGCTGAGCGTCGGCCTAAGCTCAAGCGGATCGCCGTCCAACGCCTCGTATGCGTAACGCGCGCCCGTGCCGTTCTGCGCGCGACGGATGCGCGCCGTGCCGCGTGCGCCATGGACGACGACCCCATCCGCGCCTTCGCGATAGAGACTGAAGTCCACGCCTTCAAGCGGCGCGAGCGTGGCGGCGAGCGCGGCCGGATCGGTCTCGTCGGCGCAGTAGAGCGCAGCGAACCCGATCATCCCGAAGGCGGGCAGTGCGACGCTCCGCGCGCCGCCACCGCGCAACACCGACTTCACTTCGTAACCCTGTGCGCGCAAGTGCGTCTGCAAATGAATCTTGCGCACAGCTTCTACATTCATGCCGTGATCGGAGAACAGCACGATCTCCGTCTCGCGCCCGCACCACGCTCGTAGTTCGCGCAAGATCACGTCGAGCGATTCGAGCGCGGTCTTGAGTTTCTCGGGGCCGCGAATGTGCAGCAAGCCGTCCGTGCCTTTGAGGAAACCGAAATAATCGCGGTTGCGCGGCGCGGCGCGGAAGCGTTCGCGGAAGCGGCGCATATCCGCGCGCCAGACCGCATCGGGCGCGACGTAAACCAGAAACTCGAACGGTAGCGGCTCTTGATAATCAAGTTCGTCCATATAGGTCGAAGGCACTTTGTCGGGCGTGCGCCGGCCGATGTACTTCTGCACGCCGCCGCGTATCTCCTGCGCCTTGCGATCAAAGTAGAGCGACTCGTAGCCGAGCGGCGCGCTGGCCGCAAGCATAGAGGCGAGCGCGATGTTCGTCATCGTCGGAAACGGCGAGAGCAAACCCACCGGCTCGTTGAAACCGGCGAACAAGCCCCGTGCCTGCGCCGCTTGCATCATCTCGAACGGCACGCCGTCGAGACACAACAACAGACGGCGCGGGCGCGTCGCGTCTGCGCTGATGGCATGACGAACTTTATGCGTCGCGTTTGTTTGTGGCGGCGCGTCTTGCACCGCGTGCATACGCGAGACGACCAACGCCCCCGCCCCTTGCTCTATTAGTTGCTCACACATCTTGTTTATCTCGTCCGTCTGTTGCTGTGGTTAGTTCTCGTCATTCTGTCGTTTCTGCTCAACCTTGCGATACGGCTCGCGCAGACCCTTCTTCGCTTCGTCCTGCGAATCGTAGACGTTGGGCCGCGTCAGCACCGCTTGATACTGTGCCAGTGCCTCTTTGCGCTGCCCCGCGAGGTCGAGCGCTTGTGCCGCGCGCAGTTTCGCGAGCGTCGCCTGATTCGCCTCCGCGCCGACGGCCGCTGCTGCCGCCAGATACTCCTTCGCCGCGCGCTCCGTCTGCCCCGCGACGAACAGCGCCTCGCCATACTGGTAATGGATCAGATCGAATGAGCGCGCCACATTCGCGTCACGCTCATGCAACAGCGCGTCGAAGATGCCGAACGCTTCACGCTCGTAAGTGTTAGCGGCCGTTTCGTTGTTACTTTTGCGCTCGATGGCGGCCTGCGCGACGAGCGCGTCGGCCGTCTCTAGTTTGAACAAGTAGTTGCGCGGATACGCGGCCGCCAACTCGCGCGTGAGTTTGAGCGCGTCAAGAAAACGCCGCTCGCGTTTGTAGAGCGGGATGAGCAGCGTCTTCGCATCGTCGCGCGCCCATGTGCCTTCGCGCGTCACCTGTTCGAGCGCGGCCAAGCCCCGCTTCTTCGAGCCGCGATTGCCGGTGAGACCCGCAAGGACGCGCACAGGGAACGGCAACCCGCCGAGGATGTAGTCGTACATGCCGATGGTGATGCGCGCGTCCTGATATGCGGGATCGAGCTTGACCAAATCGCGGTGCTTATCAACCGCGTCCGAGCCGTCGCGCAACGCGGCGATGAAACGCCGTTCGACCGCGCCTTCAAACGAAGCCTTTAACCCTTGCGTCGCGCCGAGAAAATAGAGCGCCTCCGTGTCGCGCGGGTTCTGTTTCAGACGCGCTTCAGCCAACGCCTTCGCCGTGCGCGTCCAATCGCGAAACTGCGCGACGATGGCCGGGTCAACCTTGTCCTCGTTCTGCGCGTAAAAGGCATCGTTGTTGTAGAGACCCGATTGCAACCGCCGCGACTTGTTCAAAGTCTCCAGCCACAAACTCGTCGCGAGGAACTGCGCACCCGCCGGATGATCGGGAAATGCCTGCGTCAGTTCTTTGAACTTGCGCCGCGCGCCGTCATAGTCGAGGTTGTAGAGCGCGGTGAAACCGGCCGTGCGCAACTCGTCGAATTGCACACGCGCGTTCGCGCTCGGCGTCGCTTTCACCTCGACCGCTGTTTTGCTCGCCGCCGCTGGTTGCGCCGTCGTCAACCGCTCTTGCCCGCGCGCGATGCCATAGACCGCGAGCGCGATCACGAGCAGCAACACCAACCCGTGCAGCCACATCAACACTTTCGCCAGACAAACTTTCATTGCGCTCTCTCCCGCAAATGTCAGCCCACGTTGCGCGCCAACTCATACGACGCGCCGAATTTCCACGCTAGTAATAGATTGATCAGCACCGCCGTGCTGTACCAAACCATGCGCGCCGCCACATCCGTCCATAACAGCGCATGCGCGCACACAAAGGTTGACGCGGCGAAGAAACTGCCCGGCAGCATCAACGTGAAGCCGATTGACCCCAGCGCCGAACTCACGTCGCCCGCTGTGCTCGGACTCTGCCCCGCCAGCGGGTCGCGCGTGCCCGCCACCGCGCACAGGCAAGTCAGCCCCGCGAGGTTCAGCGTCGCCACCAGCCACAGCAAGCTGTGTCTACTTCGCTTCATGATCCTTATCGCCCTTTTTTCGACTCTTCCGCCGGTTACGGTTTCGTGGGCGCTTGCGTGCGTACCTGCGTCAGTTTTTCGATCACACGCTCAGCCATGTCCGGTGCGCCCAGATTGCCGTCCCAGATGATGCGGCTGCCCGTCGCCACGATCACGCCCGTGCGTTGATGCGCAAGCGTGAACGTGAACTTGTAGGTGAAGACGACGTGATCGAGCGTTAAGACGAGATCGGCCACTTGCTCGTCGTCCACGAACGAAAGCCCCCATGCGTCCACCTCCGCACGCTTCTTGAGTTCATTGACCAATTGATCGGGCTTGAAGAATGTCGTGCGGCTCGCCACGTAGATCGTCTTGGAAGCCAGCAACACATCCACCGGGCGCGCAGACTTGACCACCACCGAACCGGGCCCGCGCGCTTCGAGCGGCGAGACCGGCCGTTGCGGCACGGAGACCTGACTCTGCGGAATCGGGAACGGCGTGGGCGACGCCTTTGCCAACACAGTCGTGGGCGCAAACTGCACGCCGACCGCGCGGACTAAACCCAGCACGCTGCTCATCGGCACGGCATAACTCTGCCCTTGCACCTGCGGCAGCGCGGTGATCAACCCAAGCACGCGCCCTCTGTCATCTATCAACACGCCGCCGACCGCGTTTGGCGCAACCGGCGCGGTGAACTTCAGCACGCGATAGCCTTTGCCCGCGCCCGGTATCTCGTCGGCGAGACTGACGGAACTGAGGACGCCCACCGGCACGCTCTCCGTCCCGCTCGTCAGATTCGAGACGACCGACACGGACGAGCCGACCCAAGACTCTTCCGTCGCCGCGCCCGGCAGCGAGTACAACCCCGCCGCCGGAATGCGCAGGATGGCCACATTGCGCCGCTCGTCCGAAGCGATCAACTCGGCCCGGTCGAACGTCTCACCGTTGCGCAGTTTGACCGCGACCGTGCGCGCATCTTTCACCAGATGAAAAGCCGTTAAGATCAACCCGTCGCCGCGCACAACGAGGCCCGAGCCGACCGCACGCGCTTGTCCATCGTCCGCGATCAAGATCGTGACGATGGCATCGAGTATGCCGTCGCCGATCTGCTGGTTATAGCTTGTTGCCTGTGGCACTGCTGCTCGCGCGACTGGCGTCGCATTGCATAGGGCCAGCAGTGATGCCGCGCAAAGGATTGCTGTCCACGTCTTATTTCTCATATTCGTCTTAGCCCCGTAGGGGCGACATGTATGTAGGGCCAGCATCAAGCCAAAGCGCCAGTTCCGTTAGGAGCGAAATGTTCTCCTTCATTCATATTCCGCTCCTACGGAGCTTGGGCCATTTGTCGGGTTGTGTGTCTATAAACATCCCGCTCCTAGCGGAGCTAAGGCACGTGCGCAGAGACGATAGTGCATCTGTGCAGCGCCGCATCAGGGACACTCCTATCCGCCGTAACTCTCCAGATATTTCACGCCCGCGCCCGTGTTGAAAAGCACGATGCGCTCATCCCGTCCAACCTGACCGCTGTCGAGCAACTGCTTCAATGCGGGTAGGCACGCTGCGCCTTCGGGCGCGCAAAACAGTCCTTCGGCCGCGCCGATCTCGCGTGTGGCGGCGATCAACTCTTCGTCCGTGACCGCGACGGCTGTGCCGCCGGAGGCGCGTAGCGCATCGAGGATCAAAAAGTCGCCGATAGCTTTTGGCACGCGCAGACCCGATGCGGTCGTCGCGGCGTTCGGGAACTCGTCGGCGAATCGCTTCCCTTCCGCGAACGCGCGGACGATGGGCGCGCAGCCTGTCGCTTGCACCGTGACCATGCGCGGCCGTTTGCTGTCGATCCAGCCCATCGCTTCCATCTCGGCGAACGCTTTCCACATACCGATCAAGCCTGTGCCGCCGCCGGTCGGATAAATGATCACATCGGGCAGCGTCCAATTCATCTGTTCCGCCAACTCGTAGCCGAGCGTCTTCTTGCCCTCGACGCGATAAGGTTCTTTCAAAGTCGAAACGTCGAACCAACCTTCCGCCGCTTTGCGTCGCCCGACCTCCGCGCCGCAGTCCGTGATCAATCCTTGCATCAACGTCACGTGCGCGCCCGTCTGCTCGCACTCGATGACGTTGGCCTGCGGCGTATCCTGCGGCATGAAGATGAACGCCTCTAGTCCTGCCCGCGCGGCGTAAGCGGCGAGCGCGCCCGCCGCGTTACCAGCCGACGGCACAGCCAGTTTGTGCACGCCCAGTTCCTTCGCCATCGAGACCGCCGTCGTCATGCCGCGCGCCTTGAAACTCTGCGTCGGATTCTGTCCCTCGTCCTTGATGTAAAGCTGCGGCAAGTCCAACGCCGCGCCCAACCGTGCGGCGTGCAACAATGGCGTCCAACCTTCGCCGAGCGAGACGATGTTTTCGTCGTGCGCGACGGGCAGCACTTCGCGGTAACGCCATAAATCACTCCGCCTCCCCTGCAAACTTTCTTTCGTCAGCGAGCGCGCCGCACGCTCCAGGTCGTAACGCACCAGCAGCGGCTTGCCGCATTCCGTGCAAAGGTTGTGCAAGCGTTGTGCCTCGTATTCGAGACCACACGCCGCGCATTCGAGATGGGTCACATACATCGTCTTCGTCGTCCTTTCAGAATGTTACTGAAGTTAAAAACGCCCTGTTTCCGCCGAAAAATTGCGAACAGACGCGCCTATCAGCGACACACATTGCGCCCGCTCAGTTGCTACTCGCTCTCAGCTTTTTCGCCCTGCATCATACGCCTGTCGCTTTCCTTCCGTCAGGTGGAGCAATCATGTTGCACCCCAAAACAGTGACGAGTGACAAGTGACAAGTGACGAGTTAAACTCTTTTTCCGACTTGTCACTCGTCACTTGTCACTTGTCACTGCTTTTATGATTCGTCTGCTCGCGCTCGATCTTGACGGGACGTTGCTCGATGCGCACGGTCGTGTGTCTGCGCGCAACCGGCGCGCGATTGCATTGGCGCGCGAGCGGGGCGTGCGCGTGGCGGTCGTCACGGGCCGGCGTTTTCGCGACGCCCGCCCGCTCGCGCTCGAACTGGGTTTGGATGTGCCGGTCATCGCGCACAACGGCGCACTGACCAAACACGCGCGCACGTTAGAGACGGTCGCGGCGATTCATTTACCGCTTGAAGCGGCGCACGCGGTCTTGCGCGTCGGGCGGGCGCACAATGCCGATGCGCTTGTGAGCGACGATGCGGACGGCCCCGGCGTGCTGGTCTACGATCACATAGACGAGGCTAACCGGCCCGCCTTCGAGTACTTGGAGTGGGCGCGGCGCATACACGGCGCAGAGGCCGACGAGGCCATCATGCGCGTCGGGTCGCTTGAAGCTTATCTGGATCACCCGCCCGTCCACATCGCCTTTTCGGGCACGGACACAGGGATGCTGCGTTTGAGCGAAGTCTTACGACGCGAGTTGGCGGGCATGGTCAAATTGATGGTCACGGTCTATCCGGCGAAGCAGTTCGGGCTGGTGGACGTGCTACACCCGGAGGTGTCGAAAGGGACGGGGCTGGCCGCGGTGGCAGAGGAGTATGGCATCCCGCGCGCCGACGTGATGGCTGTGGGCGACAATCACAACGACGTGGAGATGCTGGAGTTCGCCGGCACGCGCGTCATCGTCGCCAACGCCGAGCCGGAGTTACGCGCACTCACAGATGTTCACATCACGGCATCGAACGATGAGGACGGCGTCGCGGTCGCAATTGAAAAATTCATTTTAACGCAGAGGTCAGAGGTCAGAGGTTAGAGGTCAGTAGGAGCATTCTGTCTTGTACTAACCTCTAAC
>JANMAD010000520.1:0-16947 GCA_031359515.1 Acidobacteriota bacterium
GGGCCACCGCGGGCGCGGGCGTGCGAAGGTATGGGAGTCGCGCGTCGAGACCGCTGCGGCATGCATATTCGTCACGCCTGGCCTGCACGTTCCTCTCAGCCTCGGACAAGCTACGACGACTCGCGTGGAGATGTCGAAGCCAATCAGAGGTGAGCCGAACTGCGACAACCTATAAACGGCATGCACCCGACCGCGATTAGCGCGGCCTTCATCCGCAAGACGCCGTGGTTGATGTGTTGTGTGCGCGGCGGGTGATGCCGGGCGTTATGTTGCTATCTCTGGTGTGGGCAATTATTCTTGCGAGAGAATAACTTGAGTGTTTTTGAAAGGTTTATTGCCATGGCATCGCTGCCAACTTATTACCTAAGCCCGGAAGAATATCTGGCCATCGAGCGGAAGGCTGAATACAAAAGCGAATACGTTGACGGCGTAATGTATGCGATGGCGGGCGGGAGCGAGCGGCATAATCTAATTACCGCCAATATTATTATTGCTCTTGGCGTGCAGCTTAGAAATCGCCCTTGCCGTGTCTATCCCAGCGATTTGAAGGTGCGCGTGCCGAATTCAAAGAGATTCTTTTACCCGGCTGTCTCGGTTGTCTGCGGGGAAACCAGATTTGCCGATGATGAAAGAGATGTAGTGCTCAATCCGATGCTCGTGGTCGAAGTCTTATCCGAGAGTACCGCCGCTTATGATCGGGGTAAAAAGTTTCTTGCTTATCAGCAGATTGATTCTTTGCAGGAGTATCTGCGGATCTGGCAGGAGGAGGAGATGGTTGAACATTACGTCAGGCAGAGTAATGACACCTGGCTTTATACAAAAGCTGTTGGTTTAGCAGCAACAATCATCTTGCCCTCGATAGCATGTGAAGTTACGTTGAGAGATATTTACGACAAGGCAACATAACAACTCATGCAACCCGCCACCTCGGTAGCATTCTTTTCACGGTGCTTCCCCTGAATGTAGATTGTCGCTGCCGCTCGGTGCCCGGTTAATTCCGGCGTTATGTTGCTTGCGCTAGCTTGACCGGAAAACTATCACGTAATTACAATGTAGCCATGAAAACTCGAATCGTAAAAATAGGTAATTCGCAAGGCGTTCGTATCCCCAAGTTACTTTTGGAACGTAGCAAGCTTGCAGAGGAAGTCGAGCTGGAGGCGGAGGATAATCGAATCATTATTCGCTCGACGAAACAGCCGCGACAGGATTGGGAGAGTGCGTTTCGCGCAATGGCAGAGCGCGGCGATGATGCATTGCTGGATAAGAACGTGCGTACTCAAACTCAATGGGATGAGAATGAATGGCAATGGTAGTCAAGCGCTTCGATGTTTATCTCATTAACCTTGATCCTACAATCGGCAGTGAAATTCAGAAGACTCGCCCGTGCCTTGTGATTTCGCCGGATGAGATGAATCGCTTTATAAGGACGGTGATTGTTGCGCCGCTGACTACTAAGGGCACAACTTATCCTACAAGGGTAGCGTGCAAGTTTCAGGGTAAGCGTGGGCAAATTGTGCTTGACCAGATCCGCACTGTAGATAAGACCTGCCTGGCCAAGAGGCTTGGTAAAATTGATAAGCAAACCCAAACAGAGGTCTTATCTATTCTAAGCGAGATGTTTGCCCCATAGGCGCAGCCTAACAATTCATGCAACCCGACGCCTCGATAGCACTCCTTTTCATGATGCTTCCTTCGCTGTAGCTACTGAGCATACGCCGCCGCCGGGGCGTGGTTCAGTCGGCGGCGAACAAATAAAGGTCAGCGACCTTGCGCGCGAGTTTGTGCGCCTCCGCGTGGTCGCGATTGATGAGTACGATGACGGTGAACTGTTGTGCGGGGAAGCGCTCGATGGCGGTGCTGAAGCCGACGGTGCTGCCGTAGTGCCAGACGGTGGGCAGCCCGCGATAGGTTTCGACGTACCAGCCGCAGCCGTAAGCCGCGTTCGGTTGATCGGATGCGCCTACTGGCGTGAAGGCGCGTCTGCGCGTGGCGGCACTGACGAGTTTATTCGTGTAGAGCGCCTGATCCCATTTGTAGAGGTCTGCGACCGACGAGTAGATGCCGCCATCGCCGAGGACTGAACTGGTGAGACTTTGATCATGCTTGCGAAAGCCGGCCCCGTCCTGCGTATAGCCGTAGGCGCGCTGTTGGACGGTTGAGACGCCTTGTTCGTAAGCCACCGTGCCGCTCATCCCCAACGGCGCGAAGATGTGCTGCCTGAGAAATTCCGCGAACGATATACCGGACACCTTTTCCACAATGAGCGCAAGCAGTGCGTAGCCCGAATTGCTGTAACTGAAACGCGCGCCGGGCGGGAAGAGCGTGGCCGGTTGTTGCTTGAGTAGTTCAAGCACTTGTCGGTCGCGGAGCGGCGTGACAGTGCCTGCGGGGATGAGGTCTTCATAATCGGCCAGCCCCGACGTGTGATGCAGGAGTTGGTTGATGGTGATGCGCCGGCCATATGTGGGGAAGTCGGGGAAGAAATCCGTCAGCTTCGAGTCATAAGCGAGTTGTTTGCGCTCCGCGAGGATCATGATCGCCATCGCGGTGAACTGCTTCGTCACGGACGCGAGCCGGTAATTTGTACTGGTCGTCGCGGCGCTGCCGGCTGCAAGATCGGCCAACCCGAACGCATGTTTGTAAAGCACCCTGCCGCGCCGTACCACCAGCACGCTTGCGCCGGGCACGGCCGCGGCGTCGTATTCACGAAACAGCGCGGCGACGGCCGCCGCCTTGTCACCCGCAGGCTGCCCGCCGACCGGCGCGCAGAGAAATGGGAGCAGGGCAAACGTCATCACGCAATTAGCTCTCATGGCAATGTTCTCTTCAACATGGGCCGGCGCACCGCGCGCAACGTTTATCGGCGGCCGGGTCGTTCATTAAGAGTGCTGCCTGTTTCGTTCGTCGGCTATCCCAAAAGTTATGTTGTGCAAACTCGCGGCTACTTGCGCGACATCTGCGCTGAGCTATTGATTGCCAACAATAATATAGCAACAACGCCGGCCGCGCTTAGCTAATCTTGCCGCCGCACGGTCTGGCATGCATAGTGTCAGGGTTGCCTCTACTGGTAAGCGCAATCCGCCTGCTGTCCTTCGGGGCAAGCCGGGCACAAGTCGCTGGCAGCACATAACGACGTAAGACTCCATGCAGGTTGATGTAGTTGTCATCGGCGGCGGGGCTGCCGGATTATTCTGCGCGAGCGTGGCGGCGCGGCGCGGCCGTCGTGTCGTTGTGTTGGAGCACAACGAGCGCGTGGGCAAGAAGATCAGAATATCGGGCGGCGGACGATGCAATTTCACCAACCTCGATACCACCGCCGCTAACTTCATCTCCGCCAATCCGCACTTCTGCAAGTCGGCCCTTGCGCGCTACACCCCGGCGGATTTCGTCGCGCTGGTCGAAAGCTACGGCATTGCTTATTACGAGAAGAAGTTGGGGCAGTTGTTCTGCGTCGGCAGCGCGCAGCAGATCATAGACCTGCTGGTGGCGGAGTGTCGGCAAGCGCAGGCGCAGATCATTTGTCAGTGTCAGGTGTTAGGCATCAGCAAGATGTCCGCGTTCGTTGTCGAGACGAGTCAGGGCAGCTTCAACGCCGGGTCGGTCGTCATCGCGACCGGCGGACTGTCTATTCCAACACTGGGCAGCACGGAGTTTGGTTATCGCATCGCCCGGCAGTTCGGTCTGAAACTCCAGCCCACGCGCCCGGCGCTAGTCCCGCTGGTCTTTGCGCCGGAGACGCTTGGCCCGCTCAACGCGCTGAGCGGCGTCTCATTCGCGGCGCTGGCCAGTTGCAACGGGGCCGAGTTTAGCGAGGACGTACTGTTGACGCATCGCGGACTGAGCGGCCCGGCGATCCTTCAGGTCTCTTCTTACTGGCGGCCGGGCGACCATGTAAGCTTGAACCTACTGCCGGGGCAGAACGCGCGAGACATGCTCAAGACTAAACAGATTAGCGACATCGAGCTTGCGAACCTGCTCGGCCAACATCTGCCGCGGCGGCTGGCGCATGCATGGTGTGAGCTAACCGCGCCCTCACGGCCGCTGAAGCAATTCACTGCGGCGGAGTTGGACACGGTCGCCGATAAACTCGCGCACTGGTCGCTGCAACCTGCGGGCACGGAAGGTTACGGCAAAGCAGAGGTGACGGCGGGCGGGGTTGATACGGATGAACTGTCGTCGAAAACAATGGCGGCCAAGCGCGTGCCCGGTCTCTATTTTATCGGCGAGGTCGTTGATGTCACCGGTCATCTGGGCGGCTACAATTTTCAGTGGGCCTGGGCCTCCGGTTATGCGGCCGGACAGTTTGTGTAGGCGCAAGCGGCTTGTGGGCCGGCAGCGGTGCGCGTGCTGAGTAACAAGCGGGCTAAATCGTGAGCCTGCGGCCGCGGAGAAAATCGCTCGCCGCTGTCAGCATGCGCCGGATGCGCCGCGCCACCTTGGGCAAAATCCAGATGAGAAGAAAAAGGAAGATGACGATCACCACTAATATCCCCACCGGATGCAACACGGCCAGCGTCGCCGCGCCGATAGCGACCACATCTTCCAACAGCGAGAGACCCCAGTTCGTCAGCGGTTCGGGACTAAGGTTGGCCGCCGCACGCACCGTCGCTTTCGTCCCGTGCGTCGAGAGCGCCAGCCCGCCGCCTAATAGCAAGGCGATAACTTGCAGCGACGGGTTGATGTCTGAAGTAGCGGCGGCGGCCAGCACTGCACCGGCCGGGACGCGTATAAACGTGTGCAGCGCATCCCAGACTGTATCCACATAAGGAATCTTGTCGGCGAAGAATTCGATCACATAGAGAAAAAGCGCCAGCCCGATAATCAGCCAGTTGTCTAACACGTGCAGCCCGCCGGGCAGGTGGGCCAGCTTGTAATGCGCTAACAAGCCCAACACCGCCACCGTCGCATACAAGTTAATGCCGGCAGTCCAGGCCGAGCCGAGCGCCAGACCGAGAATTTGCATCACGTTCATCGTCTAAGAAATCCTCCGCGCAAACCCTTAGATGCTGAAATTAATGAAACAAACTTGAGTCGTTATTGTCTCTAACTATACTCTCTGCCGGTTTACCGTAGTAAAGTGCAGCGAGGTATTCCATGAGCAAGAACTATCAACGCCTGAATATTAAACTCCTCGCGCCGCTGGTCATATTATTTCTCATCTTCATTTATCGTGTGAGTCCTTTCTCGATGAGCTCTTATGTAAACCGCGAGACCGGGCTGGGGCAAACTGGGCGGCCCGGATTAGTTCCGGCAACCATGCCGTCCAGAGATGCTATGTTTGCGCAGCACGTAAATGATCTCAAGAAGCGACTGCCCTCAGCAGAGTTCACGGTGATCGTTCAACCGCCCTTCGTCGTGGTCGGTGATGAGCCGCCGGCCGTTGTGCAGCAACGGGCCGAGAACACAGTCAAATGGGCCGTGGACCGACTCAAACAGGATTTCTTCACGCGCGACCCGCAGGAGATTCTCGACATCTGGCTGTTCAAGGATGCCGCTTCTTACGAGAAACATACGCTTGCACTATTCGGCGACAAGCCCGATACGCCGTATGGCTATTATGCGAGCGCGCACAAGGCGCTGATCATGAACATCGCGACCGGTGGCGGGACGTTAGTCCATGAGATCGTGCATCCGTTTATGGAAGCAAACTTTCCCGCCTGCCCGGCGTGGCTCAACGAAGGCTTAGGCTCGCTCTATGAACAATGCGGGGACGTGAACGGGCACATCCACGGCTTTACGAATTGGCGGCTGGCAGGTCTGCAACAGGCGATCAAAGCGGGTAAAGTGCCGGCCTTCAAGACGCTGACGGCGATGGACGCCAACACGTTCTATCACGACGGCAAAGGCATCAACTACAGTCAAGCGCGCTATCTCTGCTACTACTTACAGGAGCAGGGCCTGCTGATAAAATTTTATCAAGAGTTTCACACGCAGCAGCGCACAGATCCGACCGGGTACAAGAGTCTGCAAAAAGTTTTAGGCGTGCGCGACATGAGCGGCTTCCAAACAAAGTGGGAGCAGTACGTCTTAACGCTGCATGAAGACTTTGCGTTAAAGCCGCTGCTCCCACCGCGCGGCGCTTAAGAGTCGCGTTGAGTGTGACTCCAAGTCATTACCGCTTGCTGCAAGCGGGCGGGTAAGTTAAGGGCTGAGGGCGGAGGGATGAGGGCTGAAAAGACTAATCGCTGCTGCTTCATCCCTCATCCCTCATCCTTCATCCTTCCGCCGACCCGCCCGCTACCGCAGGCGGTACTGACAGATCGGCTACCGCAGGCGGGTACGCAGCTTAGCCACACGCCCTCACTGCTGCCTTAGCACCGGCGCGGGCGGGGCCGTGATGCGCTTCGGGGGATTGCGACTTAGCTCGTCCATTAAGTATTTCACCGCCGCATCCAGCACGGGGTCTTCACCGCGCGCCAGCACTTCGGGGCGGGCGACCACTTCCACGTCAGGGTCAACGCCGACACCTTCAACCGCCCATTGCCCGTTGAGGTCTATAAAGCGAAACGCGGGCGTGCTGAGACTGCCACCGTCGGCGAGCGGCGGGTTGCCGGAGAGTCCGATCAGCCCGCCCCATGTCGTCGTGCCGAAGATGCGCCCCAGCCCGCGCTCGCGGAAGTAGAAGGGCAGCGCGTCGCCGCCCGAACCGGCGTAGCCGTTCGTGAGCATCGCCTTCGGGCCGGTGTTGGCGAAGGCGGGCGTGGAATAGACACCCGTGCCGCGTCGCGTCCAATAGCTGACCGGCTTGCGCTCAAGCAGTTCGATCATGCGGTCGGGGATGAAGCCGCCGCCGTTGTAACGGTCGTCAACGACGAGCGCGTCTTTGTTCGCCTGTTGATAGAAACCTTTGAACAGTTCCCGATTGCCTTCGACCGCCGTGTTCGGCGCGTGTATGTAGCCGATGCGCCCGCCGGAAAGTTTGTCCACGTAGGCGCGGCGCGACTGCGCCCAATCGAGATAGCGCAGATTCGACTCGCTCCTGATCGGGCGCACGCGCTCGTCGTGCGCGCCGACAGCGTCCGCGCGGTCGTTGAGCGCGAGCGTGACGACGCGCGTCGCTTTGCCTTCGAGTAGTTCATAAAAATTCTTCACACCGCGCGTCGAGTGGCCGTCAACGGCGACGATCAGATCGCCGACTTTGGCGCGCACGCCCGGCTCGGTCAGCGGCGAGCGGAAACTATCTTGCCAGTTCTCGCCGGGAAAAATTTTCGCGATGCGAAAGTAGCCGGAAGCATCGGGCACGATCTCCGCGCCGAGCAGTCCGCCATCATTGCGTGTGACGCGCGGCGGATCGCTGCCGCGCTCGACGTAGATGTGCCCGGCCATCAACTCGCTGCCCATTTCGGTCAGCACAAAGTTGAGGTCTTCGCGGTTAGCGATGTAGGGCACGAGCGCGCCGTACTTCGCACGCATGGCGGGCCAGTCAACGCCGTGCATATTCGGATCGTAGAACCAATCGCGCATGATGCGCCAGGCGTCCGTGTACTCCTGCGCCCATTCTTTTTGCGGCTCGATCTTCATCGTCATGCCGTCGAGTTTGAGCAGCCCCGCGTCCGTCTTTTGGCCGGGCGCGACGGGCGCGATGCCGTAGTTGTCGCGCACTTGAAAGACGATGCGCTTGCCGTCGGCGGAGAGATCATAATCGCCGATGCCTTCGATGATTGGTTGCTCGGCTTTCGCTTCGAGGTTGTAGAGCAAGAGGCGGCCCGGCCCTAAGACGTAGAGCGGGCCGTCAGGTGTCGCCGCGAGATGGCGATAGTTGCCGGGCTGACCCGGAATGGCGCGCACGCGATTCTCAAAACCCGCGAAGTCGATCTTGACGTTGACGCTCGGCGGCACGGGTTGCTTCTTCTCGTCGCCTTTAGCGTCGGTGGCGACGGGCGTCGGGGCCGGTGTAGGCGTCGCGGGCGTCTCTTGCGGCGATGGCGACGGGGACGCACTTGGCTGCGCTTGCGGCTTCGCGCCCTGTGGCGGTGGCGCTTGCGCGGGGCCGGGCGGTTGCGTGAGCGGCGTCTCTTTCGTCTTCGTGCGCTCCTCGTCGCTTGTAGGCAGGAAGAGCGCGGGCGTGTCCGCCGCGAGCAGCCCGACATAGACGCGCGTCGGGTTCGTGTACAGATAGTTGAACTCCCACGAGCTGAACGTGAGATTGAAATCGCGGTTCGAGAGGAAGTAGAGATAGCGACCCTTCGGATCGAAGACCGGCTCGGTGTCGCTCGTCATGCCGCCCGTGAGTTTTTGCGCCTTGCTGCTAGCGAGCGAGTAGACCCAGATTTCGGAGAACTGATTGTCGCCCTGTTTCGTGTAAGCGATCCAGCGACTATCAGGAGCCCAACTGTAGTTCGTGATGTCGTTGTGCGCGCTGTGATCAACCTCGACGGTCTGGCCCGTCGCGACCTTGACGTAGCGCAGACGCTGTTTCTTATCGCCGTAGACGAGCATGTTGCTGTCGGGCGACCAGACAACGGGGAAACGCCAGATGTCGCCGTCCATCGTCACGCGCCGCTCTTCGCCTGTGCCGTCGCTCGGGCGCACGTAAATCTCATACTCGCCCGAACGGTCACTCAAGTATGCGACCCAGCGCCCGTCCGGCGACCACGTGGGCGCAAGCTCGCGCACGCCCTGCGAGTCGGTGAGGTTGCGCACCTCGCCCTCTTTCGCCGGGGCGGTGTAGATGTCGCCGCGCGCACCGAAGATGGCCCGCGCGCCGCTCGGCGAAAGCGCGAACGTCTCGATGCTCGGCTTCACGTTCTGAAAGTAAGCGACGGTGTCGGGGAAGTCGCCGTACACCTTGATGGGCACGCGCTCCTCTTTGTCTGTCTTCGTATCGAGCCGGTAGATGTAGCCGCCCGCTTCGTAAACAAGTTCGTTGCCCGCGCCGCTCGGCCACAGCACATCGTAGTCCGCGTGGTTCGTCACCTTGCGCGTCTGCTTCGTGCGCGTGTCGTAGGCGAAGACGTTCATCGTCCAATCGCGGTCGGAGATGTAATAAACTTTGTCGCCCAACCAGACGGGCACCATGTCCTGCGCCCGCGTATTCGTGATCTGCTCGGACGTGTCGTGCGCGAGATCGTAAATCCACACGTCAGGCGATTGCCCGCCGCGATAACGCTTCCAACCGCGAAACTCGTTTGAGATCGGCGTGAAGGCCAGTTTAGTTCCGTCGGGCGAATAACTCGCGCCGCCGCCTTCGGTGATCGCGAGCGGTTGCTCCATGCCGCCCTCGACGGGCACGAGATAAGGACGGCCGAGCCGGTCGCTATAGGGCACGCGGTTGGCGCGGAAGAGTACGTGCTTGCCGTCGGGCGTCCAACCCAGCACGCGGTTATCCCAACCGCCGCGCGGCGGCAAAGGCCCTACTTCGTTATGAAAGGTGAGTTGGCGCGGCGCGCCGCCGTCAACCGGGATGACGAAGACCTGGCGTGTGCCGTCGTACTCGCCGGAGAAGGCGAGCCAGCGGCCGTCGGGCGAGAATTTTGGGAACAGCTCCAGCCCCGGATGCGAGGTGAGCCGGCGCGCCGTGCCGCCCGCCGCCGGCACAGTCCAGATGTCGCCGGCATAGACGAAGGCGATGGTGTCGCCATTGATGTCGGGAAAACGCAGCAGCCGCGTGAGGTCAACGGTACGCGGTTGAGCAGCGACGGCCACCGCACAGACGAGCAGCAAAGCGACGAGTAGCACAGACCTATACATTCCTTCAGACTCCTTTTAGGGTGTGGCTTGATGGCGCGAAGCTAAAGCAAAGCACATAAGCATGGCACGGAGAGCGAAAAAGATTTATCCACGAAATTACACGAACCAACACGAACATGCGTCTGTTTTGGTTCGTGCTTGTTCGTGTGGTTTCGTGGATAGCTTTTTCTTATTGCCCCGATCTTTCATGAGTTGATCTAGCTGGTGCAATGAAAGCTGTGTGCGCAAATTCGCTGCTTTATACTGTCGCGCAGGCGTTAAAGTTTCGTGCGCGACGACGATTAGAGGGGAGACGCGCGGGCAAGGTTAATTGTGCGGCGCACCCGATCAAAGTAATATCGGCGTCTATGCCCGCATGGATCATCAACTGGTTACAGTCCGCCGCATGGCCGGCGCTCATACTGGTTTTCCTGTTTGAGAATTTAGCCATCTTCGTCCTCGTCATACTGATCGGCGGCTGGATGGCCAAGCGGTTTAGCGCGCAGCGGGTCGCGCCCGTGCCCCCACCGCTCACGCTGATGGAAGTTAACGTCGCGCTGTTTAATGTCCTGCTGAATACTGTGACCACGCTCGCCGGCTTGTGGTTGTGGCGTAAGGGCATCGTGCAGTTTAGAACGGACTTGGGCCTGCGCGCTTGGGCGGACGTGCTGGTGCTGTTGCTCGTGATGGATTTGTTGATGTACCTGCTGCATCGGTTGGCGCACACGCGCGTGCTATATGCGTTGCTCCATCAATTTCATCATCGCTATGAGCATCCACGTCCCTTGACGTTGTTCGCGCTTAGTCCCGCAGAGACGCTGGCGTTTGGCGGGCTGTGGCTGACCGTCATTACGCTCTATCATGCTTCATGGCTGGGGATGTCAATTTACCTCATGCTGAATGTCTGCTTCGGGGCAGTGGGCCATCTGGGCGTCGAACCGTTTCCGCTTGGTTGGGTGCGGCAGCCGCTGCTCAAGCACGTGGCCGGCGGCTCGTTTCACGCGCAGCATCACCAAGACATGCGGCACAATTTCGGCTTCTACACATTATTCTGGGACAGACTGTTAGGCACTCTCCGGCCGGATTATGCGCGCAACTACGGGCACGTGCCGGGTTGGCGACAGCCGTGAGTAGCGCCGCCAGCGCAGCCCGCAGGTAAGAGATACGCCTCAATCTTCTTTGGGCATCCGGTTGATAATTTCTACTGTTTTAACGCTCACGGTGCAGACACGTTTCAGCAGATCGATCACCGCTTCTTTGTAGTCGGCGAACCGGTAGAGCCCGCCGTCGTCTCCTTCACCATCCGCCGCCCCATCTGGCAACGCTGGTGGTTCGGCACGCTGGCCGCACTCACGTTCGGGGCGCGCACCTACGCCGCCTATCGTTATCGCATCGCGCGGTTGTTCGAGCTTGAACGAGTGCGGACGCGCAGCGCTACCGACCTGCCTGACGATCTCGGCGCGACTCATAAAAGATTTCGAGAAGCGCCTGAAAAAAAGTCCAGTGCCGGACGTGCCTGTGCTGAGCATGACCGTGCTAACAATGCACTCGGCCGTCAATTAAGCACGCGCGTTCGCCGTGTTACCGTGTGTGGTACATTGTGCTACACTTGCGATTCAAGCAAGAAGGCAAACGATGCTTTGCGTAAACACCAATCATACTACGCATGCGACATTCGGAAAGCATCCTTCTATCTGTTGTCCCTTGCTCAAGACCGTAGTTCATGAGTTGCGACTTGCAACTGACAGTCAATTGTAATGGTGGAGCAGTTAGCAGTTATTATCAGATTTGAGACAGGCACGCTGGTGCTGGACGGGGTTGAGCGCGGATTCGCCGCGCCCGCGGCCTTTCGCTGGGACGAACGTGTGCGGCGCTGGCGTGCGCCCGCGCTGGCGTACCGGCATATCATCAAAGACTTCATTCGCCGCGAAATTCCTTTGACCGATCAAGCACGTGCTTACCACAAGTTCGATTTCCCCACCCAACTCGCCGACGAACCGAGACCTTATCAGCGCGAAGCGATCACTGAATGGCGGCGCGCTGAACGTTGCGGCGTGATCGTGCTACCAACCGGCGCGGGCAAGAGTCTCGTCGCGCAGATGGCGATTGCGTTGTGCCAGCGTTCGACGCTCGTCGTCGTGCCGACCATAGACCTGATGAATCAGTGGTACGACTTGCTGCTCGCAAGCTTCCGCGCCGAAGTGGGTCTTATCGGCGGCGGTTATTTTGAAGTGGGCGCGTTGACGATCACCACTTACGCCTCTGCCTTCCGTTTCATGGAGCGGCTTGGTAATCAATTCGGGCTGCTCATCTTCGACGAGTGTCACCACCTGCCCAGCAGTATCTACCGCTATGCGGCGGAACTGTCGCTCGCACCCTTCCGCCTCGGTCTGACCGCGACGCCGGAACGCGCTGACGGCGCAGAGCGCGAGTTGACGCGGCTCATCGGGCCGTTCGTCTATCGCCGCGGGGCGCACGAAATGGCCGGCGAATATCTGGCGGACTACACTGTCGTCCGCATCAACGTCCGGCTCAGTCCTGAAGAGCGCGCCGCTTACGAACGCGAGCGCGCGATCTTTCGCCGCTTCCTGCAAGAGCAAAGGATTGATCTCGGCACGCTAAATGGCTGGCAGACGTTTGTCGCCGCGAGCGCACGCAGCGAAGGGGGGCGGCGCGCGATGTTCGCCTATCGGGAATCGAGGCGCATCGCGCTCGGCACGGACAGCAAGCTGCGCGTGCTGAGCGAGCTGCTCACACGCCACGCACAAGAGCGGACGCTCATCTTCACGGCGGAGAACGAGATGGTCTATCGCATCTCGGAGCAGTTCTTCATTCCGGCGATCACGCACCAGACGGGCGTCAAAGAAAGACGCGAGTGGCTGACAGCGTTCAACGATGGCGAGGTGTTAGCGTTGGCGACTTCAAAAGTCTTGAACGAGGGCATCAACATTCCGCAAGCCGCAATCGCGGTCGTACTCTCCGGCTCAGGCTCGGAGCGCGAGCACATCCAACGGCTCGGCCGCATCTTGCGCAAGCAACCCGGCAAGGAGGCGATCCTCTATGAAGTCATCGCCAGCGAGACCACGGAAGAGCACATCAGTCAGCGGCGCAGCGCGGGCGAGCAGTTCAGCGATGTGCAGTATCAACAACCGCAAGCGCGACTGGTGAGGTGAGCAGGCAATGTTGACGGCCGATCTGGCGCAGAGTTGGCAACGCGGCGACCGCACGGGGCCGCGCTACATTGATAGCGCCGCGCCCGATCACTTGAGCGACGCCGCGCAACTCATTCAACTGTTTCAAAGC
This sequence comes from Acidobacteriota bacterium, assembly GCA_031359515.1. GTDB lineage: Bacteria > Acidobacteriota > Blastocatellia > Pyrinomonadales > Pyrinomonadaceae > QHXQ01. The sequence continues at coordinate 12,973 of JANMAD010000520.1, forward strand.
TACGAAGGGCGGACGCACGGGGAGCTTGATGAGGCGTTGGCAGAGTATATCGGCGTGGGCACGGACTATCGCATTCAACGTGGGCTGATCAAGCTGCTACTGGATCGCTGCACGTTCGATACTGTCGCCACAAAAGACCCGGTTGAACTTCGCCGCGCGTTGTTTCGCCGGGCGCGGGAGCATTACCCGCTGCTCAGGCAGAGCGAAGCGGGCGTTGAGCTTGTGCATGAAGTCGCGCGCGAGCTTGCCTGTCCACCCGATGATCTGCTCGCCGGTCTTTACGCTGATTTACCAGAGCGACAGCGGCTACTCGCGTTCGACCCCATCGCGCCACGCGCTTTGCTCGACCTGTACAATCTCGCGCAGGCGCAGGCGTTGCTCTATCGTTGCGTGCGCATGCAATTATGGGTTGAGCCGCAAGCACCGGCCGCATATCGCGAGATATTCGGCGCGATTAAAGCCTACCGGCTGTTGCATACGATCAAAGGCAGCGCCACGACGGGTTACGAAGTGCGCCTCGATGGCCCCGTGTCGTTGTTCCACCGCTCGCAAAAGTACGGCGTGCAGATGGCGGTCTTTCTGCCGGCACTGCTCCTGTGCGCGGGCTGGCGGATGCGCGCTGAAATAGTTTTGAAGTCGCCTGCCACCGGCAGCGCCTTCTTCGAGTTGGACAGCCAGCAACAGCGGCTGCGGTCGCACTACCTGCGCATGACGCTCAACACGCAGCCGGACACAGACGAGTTGGCAGTGCGCTGGGCGCGGTTTGATAGCCCGTGGGCGCTGGCCGCGAATAGCGAAGTCATAGACATCGGCGCGAGCGCCTTTATTCCTGACTACGTGCTGACGCACCCGGACGGGCCGCGTGTCTATCTGGAGATACTCGGTTTCTGGACGCCGCAGTATCTGCACGAACGTCTGCGGGAGTTCGCGCACGCACGCTGCGAGAACTTCATCCTTGCTGCTTCGGACGAACTTAGGGGCAGCCGCGAACCGCTGCCGCACGTGCCGCCGCACACCGTCATCTTCAAAACAAAACTCGCGCCGGCGGAAGTCGTGGCGGCGATCAAGTGAGCGGCTTGCTAAGCTAACGCCAACGCCGGGCAGACGGTGTTATTTGCGCAGACATGTTAACGGCCATACGCGAACGAGACGGGCGGAAGTTGGGCGCGTGGGAGGCAGATAAACGTGATCGCCCGTTCATCTGCTTCTGTTGTCAGCGGGTGGTGACGCTCAGGCAGGGCCGCGTCATCGCGCCGCACTTCGCGCACCTACCGCCGGTCGTGTGCGAATACGGCACGGGCGAGTCCGAGGCGCATCGGCGTTGTAAGCTCGCCATCTACGAGAGCCTCTGCGCCGACCCGCGCGTCAGCAAGTGCGAACTGGAGCGCAACCTCGGCACTGTGCGGCCGGATGTCAGCGCCTATATCAACGGTGTGCCGGTCGCCATCGAGGTGCAACTGAGCACGCTGTCGCTAATAAAGATCATGCACCGCACATCTGAGTATCGGCGGAAAGGCATATATGTGCTGTGGCTGCCGGTCTATCACCATAACCTGGAGCGGGAGTTGTACAGCCCGCGCCCGTGGGAGCGTTGGCTACATGAGGCGTACAGCGGCTGGGTCTATTATTGGCTCGAAGGTGCGACCGTCTTGCCCATCCACTTTCGTGATTACTACATGACTATCCGCGGGCGCATGCGCGACTACCAGAAGCTATCGCGCCGCCAAGTACCCATCACGAGCCGGCCTGTAAACATCATTGAGCATTTCAGACCTTTACGCCGGCCCGCCTGGTCGGGCCGGCACGCCCACGGCCCCAGTGCGTGGCTGCTAAGCGACAAAGACAATCAACAAGCACTGGCAGGCGCGGGATGAGGCAAGTTCCGCGCGCCTTCAGGCCGAGTCAAAGCGCGGGCGCTGCCGGATTCGTCTGCACACGGAGCGGCTGGGTGTAAGTTTTGCCGCCGACCGTGAGCCTCACAGTGTACATGCCGGGGAGTACCAGCGGTGCGCCGCGTCCGCCACCGCCACCCGTTCCGCGTGCGGCGCGATCAGCGGGCGGCGTCGGGCGCAAGTCCCAAACCCAACGGTGCATCCCCGCCGCAGCCGAAAGCGGTTCAGGCGTGACTATCCAGAATGAAGGAATGTTGAGCGTGCTCGGATCGACTGGCACAGGCCGCTCCTCACTCGAATAGCGACGGATTGGCTCACCCGCCGGATCAAGAATTTCAAGCGTGACCGGCCCCGTGGCAGCGGCCTTCAGGTAATAATCAATGATTGCCCCGTAAGGTGGGTTCTGCGCAAACGGTTCGTCGCGCGGCTGCGGCGTGCCATTCTCAGTATATGGCGGCATGAGAAAGGCATCGGCCGGACGGAACAGAAACGCGCTCGCCTGCACGACCTCGTCACTGAGTTGGCGTAGCGGCGTGATGTCGTCGAGCGCCCAGAAGCCGCGCCCGTGCGTGGCGACGATCAGATCGTCTTTGTGTATGACGAGGTCGCGCATTGACACGGGCGGCAAGTTGAGTTGCAGAGACTGCCACTGATCGCCATCGTCAAACGAGACATAGACGCCCAACTCCGTTCCGGCGAAGAGCAGCCCGCGCCGTTGCGGGTCTTCCTTCACGGTTTGCATATAGACGCCCGCCGGTAAACCGCGCGTGATCTGCTGCCAAGTCTTGCCGCTATCGCGCGTGCGGTAGATGTATGGCTCGTTGTCTTCGAGGCGATGTCGATCAATCGCGGCGTAGGCTACGTTCACGTCGAAGTGCGAGGCGTCCATCATCACGACCTTGCTCCACGGCGTCAGTTCCGGCGGCGTGACGTTCTGCCAAGTCTTACCGTCGTCGTTCGTCAATTGGATGTAGCCATCATCAGTGCCGACCCAGACTGTGGGCGCACGCAAGGGGGACGGCGCGATGGTGTAGATGACGCCGCGTCGTTTGTCGGCGGGCGCGTCGGCTATGGTGGCGGCGTCAAGGTTCGGCGGCGCGCCGGGGTCTTCGCGCGTGAGGTCTGGGCTGAGTTGTGCCCAACTCTCGCCGCCGTTCGTCGTCTTGAACAAAAATTGATCGCTGAAGTAGAGCGCGTGCGGATCAGCCTGCGAGAAGACGAGCGGCAGCGTCCACGTGTGCCGCGCGGGCACGGGCAGGTTGCGCTCCGGCGTGATGTTCACCGTCTCGCCCGTGATGACGTTGCAGCGCGTGACCGTGCCGCCGAAGAGAATTTCCGGGTGGAGCGGATCGGGCGCGGTGTAACCCGACTCGCCGCCCGCGCAGACGGGCGACCAATCGTGGGCCGAGATTTCGGCGCGACCGCTGCGCGTGGGCGTGCCGATTGCGCCGCTGTCCTGCTGCGCGCCCGTCACCCAATAGGGGAAGCGTCCGTCGGCGGCGACGTGATACATCTGTGCGGTGGGTTGGTTGTACCAACTGCTCCACGTCTGCGCGCCGTCCTCCGTCACGATTGCGCCCTGATCGCTGGCGAGGATCATACGCTTTGGCTCGTCCGGGTAAATCCAAAGCTGATGATAATCATCACCGCCGGGCGCGCCCTTGATCGCCGTCCAACTTTTCCCCGCGTCGGTCGAGCGATAGAGCGATGTGTTCGAGACGTAAACGATGTCCGCGTTCTTCGGATCGACCGTGACCTTGTTGAAATACCAGCCGCGTCCCCAGATGCGGTTATCGTTCGACACGAGACTCCACGTCGCGCCCGCATCGTCCGAGCGATACAAGCCGCCGGCCTTCGCGTCCACGATGGCGTAGACGCGACTCCGGTTCGTCAACGCGACGGCGATGCCAATGCGGCCGAGACCTTCTGTTGGTAAGCCACTCGTCAACTGCTGCCACGTCGTGCCGCCGTCAGTGGATTTGAAGACGCCGCCGCCCGGCCCGTAAGAAGGCGGATAGATGCTCCACGGCGGGCGGCGCGTGTTCCACAGAGTCGCGTACACGATCTGCGCGCTCACCGGATC
>JANMAD010000559.1:0-2284 GCA_031359515.1 Acidobacteriota bacterium
CTCGTGCCGACCGAGGCGTTCGCTGGTCTGCCCGCGCGCTTTCCCATGGTCATTGACATGTCCACCGGCTTTCACTTCCGCCGCGAGGGTCTGGGGATTCTGCTCGCATGGAACGACCCTGAGGAGACGCCCGGCTTCAAGACCGAGTTCGATCCCGCGTTCGTCGAAAAGATTCTGACCCGCGCCGCCGCGCGTGTGCCGTGTCTGGCGGAAGTGCAGGTGAACGCGGGGCGCGCGTGGGCCGGTCTCTACGAGATGACGCCGGATCATCATGCCATCATCGGCGCGGCCCCCGATGTGCGCGGCCTCTATTTCGCCAACGGCTTCAGCGGCCACGGCGTCATGCACTCGCCCGCGACGGGCCGCGTCACGGCAGAACTAATTCTCAACGGCCACGCGAGCCTGCTCGACATCGCGCCGCTCGGCGTCGAACGATTCACGACGGGACAGTTGCTGCACGAGACCGCGCTGCTCTGATTTTAGCCAGAACATTTCCGTCGCGCTCGTCGTTGAGCAATGAACTTGTGCTTGCGGCGCGCGGGAATCAACTTGCCAAATGCGCGCCTGCGCCGTATCTTCGTAGCACAAGTTAGTCAGCAGGTGATTACGATGTTACTCATGTCACGCATCTTTATGGCCTAAGTCAGAGGCCAACCGCACCGCCGGGGCAGTCCGCCCCGTACTCTCTCATTTCCATTTTTGGAAAGCCGCTAGCCGACCGTGCAGGGTCGGTAGGAGTGTGATGACATGACGAGCCAAGGTATCTCTGTCCGCCAATTACAAAAATATTTCCACAAGCGTAAAGGCTTCCTGCGCACACGCTCCACGTCCGTGCATGCGCTCAAAGACGTGTCCTTCGAGGTCGCATTGGGTGAGACCTACGGGTTGCTCGGGCCGAACGGGTCGGGCAAGTCAACGCTGATCCGCGTGCTCGCGACGTTGCTCACGCCCGACGGCGGCGAGGTGCGTATTCTTGGCCATCAACTGCCCGGCGGGGAGCGTTTGATCCGGCAACAGATCGGGCGCGTCAGCGTGGACGCCGCGTTCTATAAAAAACTATCGGCGCGCGAGAATCTGTTGTACTCGGCTTATCTCTACGGTCTCGACGGGCGCGCGGCCGAACGGCGCGCGTTGGAGATTCTCGAACAGTTGGGTCTGGAGGGCGAGCGTTTCACCGATCCGCTCGAAGAGATGAGTCGCGGCATGCAGCAGAAGGTCGCGATCACCCGCGCGCTCTTGATCAACCCGCCGCTCTTGCTGCTCGACGAACCGACGACCGGGCTTGACCCGAAGAGCAAGCGCGACGTGCAGACGTTCCTCGAAGAGTTGCGCCGCAAAGAGGGCACGACGATTCTCTTAACCTCGCACGACATGGCCGAGACCGAGCGTCTGTGCGCTCGCATCGGCTTCCTCGCCAAAGGTCGCTTGATCGCCGAAGGCACGGCCGCCGAGTTGAAACAAAAAGCGGGCGCGGAGTCCTTGGACGATGCCTTCATCGCGCTCGCAGGCGAGTCGTTGGAAGACGACGTGAACGGGAAGGCGGCGCGCGAACGGATTAAACGAGAGACGCCCGACGGGGCGACGACGCCAACTGAACCGGAGACGACGGAGTTGTTGGAGCAAACGTGATGGAACAGGTATTCAGACAAGCTTACGCATTCCTCTTCCGCGATTACCATCTGACGCGGCGCTACATGTCGTGGGTCGTCGTCTTCACGTTCTACGCAGTGGTGAACTCGGCGACGATTGCGCTTATCGGCGTCGCGGCGCACGACCGGCGCTTGACGCTGACGCTCTTGATCGGCGTGTTGCTGTGGGGCTTTCTCTCTGTGCTCTTTAACGAGATCGCAAACTCCATTACGTACGAACGTTGGGAGGGCACGCTGGAGTACACGTTCATGGCCCCCGTCTCGCGGCTCGTGCATTTGCTGGGCGTGAGCGTGTTCGTCGTGGGCTATAGCATCGTGCGTATGCTCATCGTGCTGGCGGGCTTGTGGCTGCTGATCGATCTCAAGCTCAAGGGCGCGAACGTAGTGGGGCTGGCGGTCGTGTTGGCGGTCAGCAGTCTGGCCTTCATCGGGCTGGGGTTGATGGCGGCGACGCTGCCGGTCTTTAGCCCGGAGCGTGGCGCGGAAGCGACGAACATTTTTCAGGGCATCCTGCTGCTCGTCTCCGGCGTGTACTATCCGGTCGCGGTGCTGCCGCGCTGGCTGCAACCGCTCGCCTACGTCTCGCCCGCCACTTATGCGCTCACGGCCTGTCGCAAGTTGATCGGTATCGAAGG
>JANMAD010000575.1:0-3394 GCA_031359515.1 Acidobacteriota bacterium
GCCCTACAGCGTGAACTGGACGAACGTGCCGCCGGGCCGCTATACGGTCTCGGCACGCACCGTCGCCAACACCGGCGCACGCGCGAGTTCCACCTTCGCCGACATTACCGTCGCGGCGCAAAGTTTCAATATCAACGGGCATGTCATGGACAACACCGGCGCTGCGCTGGGCGGCATCGGCGTGTCGTTGACAAACGGCACGCCGAGTACGAACGTGACGACCGACGCGGCGGGTAACTACTCGTTCAGCGGCGTCGCGGCTGGCGGCAATTACACCGTCACGGCCGCGGCGAGCGGACTGACGTTCAACCCCGGTACGGCCACCTTTAACAATCTGAACGGCAACCAGACCGCCGACTTCAACGTCGTGCGGCCGGACGTGGCTAACGGCAGTTTGCTGATCAGCGAGTTTCGCTTGCGCGGCCCCAATGGGCCGGCGGACGAGTTCGTCGAGTTGTACAACAACACCGGCGTGTCGCTCACAATCAATGCCGTGGACAACTCGCAAGGCTGGTCACTCGTGTCCCTAGCCGATGAGGCGCTCCGCTGCACGATCCCGAACGGCACGACGATCCCGGCGCGTGGTCACTACCTCATCGTGAATCCGACCGGCTACAGTCTGGCGGGCCAGAGCGCAGGCGACAACACGTTCACCGACGACCTGCCGGACAACACGGGCCTCGCGCTCTTCCGCACCAGCGCTCCGCAGCAGTTCACCTCGGCCAACGCGCTCGACGCCGTCGGCTTCAGCGGCGCGACGGCACAGTACGGCGCGCTCGCCGCCGTCTATCGGGAGGGCACGCCGCTCGCGTCCGTCGCCACAAGCAGCGCGGCCGAGCAGTACAGTTTCATCCGCAAACTAGCGACGGGGCTGCCGCAGGACACGGGCGACAACGCGCAGGACTTCGTCCTCGTCTCGCCGACGGGGACAGTCGGCGACGCGCCCGTGCAACTTGGTGTGCCTAGTCCGGAGAGCAGCGCCAGCCCTGTTCAGCGCAACGCACAACTCAAAGCGTCGCTCGTCGAGCCGCAACAACTCTCGACCGCCGCGCCCAATCGCGTGCGCGATACGATGGCGAACAGTTGCGGCGGCCCGAACTGCGCGCTCGGCACGCTCACCATCCGCCGCCGGTTCACAAATAAGACGGGCGCTGCCGTCACCGCTCTGCGCTTCCGCCTCGTGGACATCACGACGCTGAACACGCCGAACGCAGGCGGCGCACAAGCTGACCTGCGCGCCTTGACTTCGACGGACGTGAGCATCACGACGAGCAATGGGCTTGTGCTGGTGAAGGGGCTAACGTTGGCGCAGCCGCCGCTGCAAACTCTCGGCGGCGGACTGAACGCGACGCTGACCGTGGCACTAGGCGGGCCGCTCGCGCCCAATGCAACAGTCAACGTGCAGTTTGTGCTCGGCGTGCAGCAGGGCGGCAACTTCCGTTTCCTCGTCAACGTTGAGGCGTTGCCCTGACGTTGTAACGCAAGACTTGACCGGCAGACGGGCCGGCGCGTGCGCCAACGGGACGCACGTGCCGGCTCGTTGCTGTTTCCTTGCGCCTGCGCCCGGTGCATAATGCGCGGCGACGCAGACAGTTTAAACAAAGGCGGCTACACGCTAGCACGAGGCCTACGAGCAATGACTGCAAACTTTCTCCTCTATGGCGCGAACGGCTACACGGGCAACCTCGTCGCGCGGCTCGCGTCGGCGCGCGGCCTACAACCCATCTTAGCCGGGCGCGATGGCGCGAAACTCGCACGACAGGCGAGCGAACTCGGTCTCACGCATCGCGCGTTCGCGCTCGACGATGCGGCCGCGCTCGATGCTGCGCTCGCTGAAGTTGCGGTCATGCTGCACTGCGCCGGCCCCTTTTCGCGCACGTCGCGTCCGATGGCCGATGCATGCCTGCGCACGCGCACACACTATCTGGACATCACCGGCGAGGCGACAGTCTTTGAATCGCTGGCCGCGCGCGATAAAGAAGCGCAGGCCGCTGGCGTCATGCTGCTGCCCGGCGTCGGCTTCGACGTAGTGCCGTCGGATTGTCTCGCGTTGCACTTGAAAGAGCGTCTGCCGTCGGCGACGAATCTCACATTGGCCATACAGGGCACAGGGCGCATCTCGCACGGCACGGCCACGACGATGGTCGAGAACATCAATCGCGGCGGTCTCGTGCGGCGCAACGGCCGGCTCACGCCCGTGCCCGCCGCTTGGCGCACACGCGAGCTTGATCTGGGCCGCGGCCCGACGTCCGTCACCACCATCCCGTGGGGCGATGTCGCCACCGCTTACTACAGCACCGGCATTCCGAACATCGAAGTCTATGCCGCGATGCCCACGCCGGTGCGCTTGTTGATGAAAGCGAGCCGGCCCTTTGCCGGTTTGCTCGGCACGCCGGTCGTGCAGCGTTTCTTAAAAAGTAGGATTGACGCACAGCCGGCGGGGCCGAGCGACGCGGAACGTGCGCGCGGGCACAGTTACGTGTGGGGCGAAGTGACGGACAACGCGGGCGGCCGCGCGAGCGCACGTCTGCGCGGGCCGGAAGGTTATACGCTGACCGCGCACACCGCGCTCGCCATCGTCGCGCGCGTGCTGGCCGGCACGTATAAGCCCGGCTTCCAGACGCCTGCCCGCGCTTACGGCGCTGAACTGATCATGGAGATCGACGGCGTCACGCGCGCAGATTTAGCATGAGTGAATAGAGCATGACGATACAGCCTGAGCCGTGCGAGTGGTTCGGCGAGATAGACATCTATCTCTTCGATCAATTGTTGAAGCGCCGCTTCACGCCAAACATGCGCGTGCTTGATGCGGGCTGCGGCGATGGGCGCAACCTCGTCTATTTCCTGCGCGTGGGTTATGACGTGTGCGCGGTCGATCAAGCGCCTATGGCCATCGCGCACGTGCGCTCGCTCGCCGTGCAACTCGCGCAGCAGTTGCCGCCGGAGAACTTCCGCGTCGAGCCGGTCGAGCAAATGTCGTTCGCCGATGCGAGTTTTGATCGCGTCATCAGCAGCGCGGTGCTGCACTTCGCGCGCGACGCGGCGCACTGGCAACAGATGCTCGCGGAGATGTGGCGCGTGCTTGCGCCGGGCGGCATCTTCTTCGCGCGCCTCGCGACGACCATCAGCATCGAGCGACTTGTGCAGCCGCTCGGTCATGGCCGCTTTCATCTGCCCGACGGCAGCGAACGTTTCCTTGCTGACGAGCAGATGTTGATGGACGCGACGAACGCGCTCGGCGGCGAGTGGCTGGAGTTGCTCAAGACGACGAATGTGCAAAACCTGCGCGCGATGACGACGTGGTGTCTGCGTAAAATCTGATTGCCCGCCGATAGCAGCCGTCCCGCGTTCCGTTGTATAAATAGTGCCAGCGCAAAAACTCATTGATGAAGAA
>JANMAD010000633.1:0-14421 GCA_031359515.1 Acidobacteriota bacterium
AAACGTGATGGCCCCCATTCGTTTCAGGTAGAGCATGGCCTGCACGTGCGTGGCCATCGCAGCCATCGAACGTTTGGTGTAATCGGCAGGATTGTCACGGCGCAGCGCCAAGGCTGCGTCCAAACTTATGCCGTTTGGCACGTACCCATGTAAGGCATCGTGCGCGCTGGTTTGATCGGTCACGACCTCCGGCACGATTCCGCGCCGCACCAGTTCGGGCAACACATCGGCGCTGTTGCCAACCAGCCCAACGGAAAGCGCTTCGTGGCGCTGTTGAGCTTCACGGATGATGCCAAGTGCCTCATCCAGCGAATAGACGATGCGGTCGCAGTAGCCGGTTTGCAAGCGCTTCTCAATCCGCGTCGGATCAACGTCTACGCCGAGGAAACACGCGCCGTTCATCGTCGCCGCAAGTGGCTGCGCGCCGCCCATGCCGCCCATGCCGCCGGAGACGACGAGCTTGCCTGCGAGTGTGCCGCCGAAGTGTCTGTCGGCCATCGCGGCGAACGTCTCGAACGTGCCCTGCACGATCCCTTGCGTGCCGATGTAAATCCACGAGCCGGCGGTCATCTGCCCGTACATCATCAGTCCCCGCCGTTCGAGTTCGTGGAACTGTTCCCAGTTGGCCCAAGCGCCGACCAGATTGGAATTCGCGATCAAGACGCGCGGCGCATACTCGTGCGTGCGAAAGACAGCGACGGGTTTACCAGACTGCACGAGTAGCGTCTCGTCGTTTTCCAATTGCTGCAACTCGCGCACGATGGCATCGAACGCGGCCCAATTGCGCGCCGCCTTGCCGCGCCCGCCATAGACGACCAAGTCTGCGGGCCGCTCAGCCACATCCGGGTCGAGGTTATTCATTAGGCAGCGCAAGGCCGCCTCTTGATGCCAGCCCTTACAGTTGAGTTGCGCCCCGCGCGGCGCACGCACGACTCTACTTGTCATAATCAGTATCGCGGGCTATTCGCCCGATAGCCACTTGAACCAGCCGCCTTCTTCGCGTTTGGTCAACTGATCGAGTTCGCCCGCGTCGAGCCAGACGCCGTGACAGTTCGAACAGCGTTCGAGTTTGAGACCTTCGTGCTCGACCTCTGTCAACACGGTGGCGCAGCGCGGGCATTTTGGTGCGGCCGCTTCTGCCGCTTCCGCCGCCATCTCGGCGCGCAATTTATCCAGCCCCTCTTGATCTTTGCGTCTGATGTACTCTTCTTCCAACGCCTTCCGGCGATCATCAAAAGCTTCGGACATAGCTGGTCGCTCCTTCATCTCGCGCCGCGTGGGCGCGGGCGCAATTTTGTGCTTGCCTGGGACGCTAATGTAATAGCAGAAACGGACGACTCTGTGCCACCAATGGCCGCGCGAATGACGCGACTTGCGTCACGCGCGGCGAGTGCTTATGCTCGCGTTGACTGCGTTCAACGCCGACGACGACGACGAAGGGAGTGGTATGGCACTGTCCACGCGCGCACGCATACTATCCGGGGCCATCATCATCTTGCTCGCGCTCGGCGCGCTCGTCTGGTGGCTCAGCCTGCGCTCGCGCACGACGCCGGTCACGCCCGTCGCGCTGCCTAATGCCAGCACTGCGCCTGCTGAGAACAGCGTAACGCCGACAATAACACCGCCGCTGGCCGCGAACAGCACCGCGCCGCAATTGTCTGTCACACCCGCGCCGACACCGCCGCCTGATAAGACGGACGAGCCGGCCGCTACTGCGCCGCCGTCGCTTGTGCCAACGAACGCAAACGATCTCTTGATCCCAGTCGCAGGGGTGCGCGCCGATCAGTTGCGCGACACTTTTACCGATGCGCGCTCCGAAGGGCGCGTGCATGACGCGCTTGATATTATGTCGCCGTGCGGCACGCCCGTCGTCGCAGCGGCCGATGGTCTCGTCGTCAAATTCTTTCAGAGCGTGCGCGGCGGCACAACCATCTACGAGCGCAGCACCGACGACAAAACGATCTACTACTACGCGCATCTGCAACGCTACGCCGATGGCCTCGCCGAGCAGCAAACCATCCGGCGCGGCCAGACCATCGCCTACGTCGGCGACACGGGCAACGCCGGCCCCGGCAACTGTCACCTGCACTTCGCCATCTGGCTCATCACCGATCCCAAACGCTACTGGGATGGGCAGAACATCAACCCTTATCCGTTGCTGGCGAAATGATGAATGATGAACGCGGAACGATGAATGAGAGAGAGCAGCGCGGGCTGTCGGCTGTTAATTCATCATGCATCATTCCGCCTTCATCGTTTGCTTTTCGTGCCTGCGCCGTTCGTTTATGGTGCAAGGCGGGCGGTGTGCGGCGTCGTGGCGCGTAGGGAAACTGTGTGCATGCGCGGCTTCGTTGAGACGGTATGACTGTTGCTCTTTATGTGCAACTGAATCGGCTCTCCCACATTCACGAGCGACAGCGAAGGAGCAGAAAGCATGAAGAGAATTGAGCGCACGTGCGTTGCGTTGTGCGCGACGGTGGTCGTCGCGCTGTTGATTGGATGTCAGGTTGCGCCCACGACGAACACGAGCGTCGTGAGCAACAGCAACGTGAGCGCAACGCCACCGTCGCCGGTCGCGCAACAGCCGACGCCCGCGCCGTCGCCAGCACAAGATAACGCGGGCAACGTGCCGGTGACGCTGCCCGTGCTGGATGCGTTCTTCGCCGATGAAGCGTTCACGACGGACGTGAAGACGCGCTTGCAGTTGAGCGACGAACAGGCCGCGCAGTTGCGGAAGATCGCGCGGCAGGAGACTGCGGCTTTGCGTGAATCGGATCAACCCGATGAGCATGCGGGCACGACGACCGCCGCGACCACGCGCGCCGACGAACAGATCAAAGCGGCTATCGGCGCGGACAAAACCACGCAACTCTTCGCGCTCGTGCGCGAGCGTTGGGCGAGCGGCGACAAGGCGACCAACAGCGATAACGCGACCGCGAGTGCGCCCGCAGCAGCAGCATTGCCCGATAAGCCGAGTACCGTCCCGACCGACACGCGCATCGTCGTCAATGCGCCTGCCTATCGCATGGACGTGTTCAAGGGCGGGGAACTCGTCAAGACTTACAAGGTCGGCATCGGCTACCCGGAATTCCCGCTGCCGACCGGCATGCGTAGTGCCCGCACGATCATCTTCAACCCGACATGGACGCCGCCCGATGAGCCTTGGGTCGAAGCGGGCCGCAGCAAAGTGAAGGTGGGAGAGAAGATCGAAGCGGGCAGCAAATTGAATCCGCTCGGGCCAATCAAGATTCCCATCGGGTTGCCGTCGCTCATACACGGCGGCAAGTCGCCCGCGAAACTCGGCGGCTTCGCGTCGCACGGTTGTGTGGGCTTGACCAGTCCGCAAGTGCAGGACTTCGCGCGCGTGCTTGCGGACTTGAGCGGCACGCCGTTGACGGCCGCTGATATGGCCGGCTACGCGCAAAAGAAGACCGAGACGAAGAACGTGCAGCTAGGGCAAGCCGTGCCGGTCGAACTGCGCTACGAGACCATCACGGTTGAAGCCGGGAAACTGCACATCTACCGCGACGTGTATGATCGCGGCACGAACACCGAAGCGAACTTGCGCCGCGTGCTGGACAGCTATGGTGTCGCGCTCGACGAGTTGAGCGCGCCGGAGCGCAAACAAGTCATGGACGCGCTTGACCAGATGGCGCGCGACGCGAGCGGTAAACCAACCGGAGACGTTGGCACGACTAACGCCAACACTGCCGCCGAGCAGAAGGGCGCAAAGAAGACCACCAGCGAAGCCGGCCCGCGCATCACGCGCACGATCAAAGGCAAGAAAGAGATCGTGATCGAGTTGGCCGCGCTCAAAGGCAAAGGCTATCCCGCGCCGATCAACTACGACACGGGCAGCGGCACACCGCCGAAAGCAAATAAGCCGGTTGCGCCGCAGGCCGCCAAGCGGAGATAAGAAGAAGCCTCACGCAAAGGCGCAAAGACGCGAAGCAGAAGGCAGAGAGGTTGAACGATTCTCTTCGCGTCTTTGCGCCTTTGCGTAAGGCTCATTGCCTTCCATCCGACCAAACCCGCTGTTCATATTAAAGCTGCACTGTATTTCTTGCTCAAGAGGATAATTCTCATCATATGCCAGCTGTTGCTCCTGATTTTCGCCGTCGTCCCTCTCTGCGCCCTGCCCGTCGCCGCACAGACGCGCGTGCTGTCCGGCGTGATCGTGACACAGCAACAGGAAGTCGTGCCGGGCGTGACGGTGTTGGTGCATACGGACGGCGGCGACGTGCAGACGACGAGCGACGGCGACGGCCGCTTTCGTGTCGTCGTGCCGGCCGGCGTGTTGGCGGTCAAGTTCTTCGGGCAGAACATCGCGCTCGTCAGTCGCACGATTCAGCCCGGCGCGGCGAGCGAGGATTTAAGCGTGCAGGTCGAATATCTCGTCGCACAGATACACGAGAGCGTCGTCATCGTCTCCGACTCGCTCGACCCGGCCGTCGAACGGCGCAACGACACGATCTATAAAGGCACACTGTTCAGTCGCGACGATCAACTGTTGCAGACGCTCGCCGCTGGCATAGACGCGGGGCAGCACGAAGGCGGCGGCAAGTCGCTCGAAGTGCGCCGCTTCGGGTTCAATCTTGATCATGGCGGCGTCAACGGCGGCTTGAAAATTTTGGTTGACGACGTGCAGCAGAATCAGGGCACGCAAGGGCACGGGCAAGGTTATCTCGGCCAACTGAAAAGCCTCACGCCGGAACTTGTGCAAGACGTGGACATCATCAACGGCCCGTTCAACGCGCAGTACGGCGACTTCTCCGGTCTCGGCGTCGTCCACATACGCTTGAAAGAGTCGCTGCCCGATCAACTGACCGTGCGCTTGCAGGGCGGCTCGTTCAACACCGAGCGCGTCTTCGTCGCTTACAGTCCGCACCTCAAACACGTCAACTCGTTCATCGCTTACGAAGGCACGCACACCGACGGGCCGTTTCAGAATCGGCTGCGCTACCGGCGCGACAACGTGACGGGCAACTACACGCGCACGCTCGCCGCGAAGCAGTCCGTTGGGTTCAAATTCAACTTCGGGCGCAACGATTTCTTCTCGTCGGGCCAGATTCCATTGGATGAAGTGGCGGCGGGACGTGTGGATCGTTTCGGCTTCGTCGATCCGGCGGACGGCGGGCGCGTGCGCACAGGGATCACGAGCGCGTACTATCGCAAAGAGTGGGCGGGCGGGCGTGTGCTGAAAGTGGACGGCTTCGGGCACGCGCAATGCCGCGCGTCTGCAACCGAAGTTCAGCGCATCGTATCAGCCGTCGCACCACTTCCCGGCCGCGTTCTACTTCAACTACGGGCGCGGCATCTCAAGTCAGGACGCGCGCGGCGTCGTCGCCCGCCCCGACGGGCCGCCCCTCGCGACGACCGACTTTTATCAAGTCGGCACGGTGCATCAACTCAAACGCTTCGCGCTCAGCGCCGACCTGTTTCTCATTGATCGCTCGAACGAGCAGGTCTATATCCCCGACGACGGCACGTTCGAGTTCAAAGGGCCGAGCCGTGCCGACGGGTTCGAGTTGAAGACTTCAATGCAACTGACGCGCACGCTCTCGTTCAACGGCGGCGTGACGCACGTGATGAACGCCTTCTATCGCGGCACTGCGCCCCGCAGCTACGTGGACAGCGCGCCGCACACGGTCGCCAACGCCGGCTTCACGCTCGCTGACTTGCGCGGCTTCACCGGCTCGCTCCGCTACCGGCACACGAGCAACTACCGGCTCGACGGCGAAGATGCGACGATTCGCGCGTCCGGTCTCGACGTGCTTGATTTCAGTTTGAGCAAACGTCTGCGCCGCACGGTCGATCTCAACTTCGCGCTCGACAATCTGACGAACAAACGTTTCTTCGAGACGCAGAACTTCTTTGAGTCGCGCCTCAGTCCCAACGCGCCCGTCGTCGCGCGCATACACGGCACGCCCGGCTATCCCTTCGACGCAACCGTCGGCATGACTTTCAGATTCTTCGGCAAGTGAAGAAGAGATCAACTCGCTCTGCAATTGAGCGTAAGGCAAGAGGCAGTTCACCACAGAGACACAGAGGACACGGAGATAGCACAGAGGACGGAATAATACTCAAGCCTCCGTGCCCCCTCTGTGCCCTCTGTGTCTTTGTGGTGAGTTCTGCTAGCCAGACATGCAATTGCAAGCTGCTTTAAGTCTCCACGTCAAACTCGTTGCGTCTGATCGCGGCAACGAGTTGCGCGAAGTCGGGCGCGAGCGCGCGGTCGCGTGTGAGCGGGGCAGCGTGACGGCGGACGGTGGTGTAGGCACGGCGCACGCCGACGCCGGGTTGGAGCGGCGCGCGATGCTCAAGTGCTTCGGCGGCGGTGAGTAGTTCGATGGCGACGATCTGTTCGGCGTACTCGACGACGCGGCGTAGTTTCGTCGCCGCCGTCATGCCCATCGAGACGTGATCTTCTTTGTTGCCGTCGGTCGGCACGTTGTCCACGCTCGCCGGATGCGCCAGCACGCGCGCTTCGGCGACGAGCGCGGCCGCCGCGACCTGCGCGATCATAAAGCCGGAGGCCGTGCCCGGATGTGTCGTGAGAAACGGCGGCAGGTCTTCATTGGTGTCCGGGTTGACGAGCCGGTCAATGCGTCGCTCGGTGATGCTCATGAGATCAACGAGCGCGATGGTCGCGTAATCGAAGACGAGGGCGAGCGGCGCACCGTGAAAATTGCCGCCAGAGAGAATCTCGTCCGTGTCTGAAAAGACGAGCGGGTTGTCGGTTGCGCTGCCCGTCTCCGTCTCGACGACCGCACGTGCGTGTCTGAGCGCATCGCGTACCGCGCCATGTACTTGTGGCATGCAGCGCAAACTATAGGCGTCCTGCACGCGCGGATCGCCTTCAAGGTGCGAGCGTCTGATCTCGCTGTCTTGCAAGAGCGCGCGGAGATGCGCGGCCACTTCCGTTTGCCCTGCGTGCGGGCGCGCGTTATGGATGCGCTCGTCGAAGGCGACGGGCGTGCCGCGCAGGGCTTCGAGCGTCATCGCGCCCGCCACGTCGGCAACGCGCGCAAGATAGCCGGCGCGGCCGAGCGCCAGCGCGCCAACGGCCGTCATGGCCTGCGTGCCGTTTAAGAGCGCGAGTCCTTCTTTCGCTTCAAGCTGCAACGGCGCGATGCCCGCGCGCTCTAACGCTGCGCCGCCGGGCATGCGCTCGCCTTGATAGAACGCCTCGCCTTCGCCGATCACCACCTGCGCGAGATGCGCGAGCGGCGCGAGATCGCCCGATGCGCCGACCGACCCCAATTCCGGCACGACCGGCACGACATCATGCGCGAGCAACGCGAGCAAAGTCTCGATCACAATTGCACGCGCACCGCTATAACCCAGTGCCAGCACGTTCGCACGCAACAACAGCATCGCCCGCGCTTCCGTCCGCGAGAGCGGCGCGCCCATGCCGCACGCATGGCTGCGCACGAGGTTCAACTGCAACTCGCGCAACTCAGCGGGCGGGATCGTGTAATCCGACAACTTGCCGAAGCCCGTGTTCACACCATACACGACGCGCCCCTCCGCCACGATGCGCTCAACTGTCGCGCGCGATGCGGCCACGCGCGCACGCGCCGCCACGCCCAGCGCGACCGGCTCGTCGCCCTGCGCAACGGCAGCGACCTGTTCAAGGGATAGAGATTGACCGTTCAGTTCAAGCATAAAAAGGCAGTGACGAGTGACGAGTGACGAGTGACAAGCAAGAGTATTCTAACTTGTCATTCGTCACTCGTCATTCGTCACTTGTCACTTCGTAACCGTCTCTTCCTTAACTGGTAATTGTGTGCGGTGGATGTCGTCGAGGTCAGGGCGTTTGAACTCGCCGGTGCGGGTCATGCGTGTGCGTTCGCGCGCCTTCTTGCTGCGGCGCACGGTGACGCTGCGTTGGCGGGCGGCGCGCGTCAGATTCGTCATGCTGCGGATCGGATGGAAGTTGAACTCATGGCGCGGCAGCACCTCGCCGGTCGCTTGCCGTAGGCGCAGCGTGCCAAAGGCGAAGACCAGCACCGCGATGTTAAAGATGATGCCGAACGCGACCATGAACTCGCCGGGGATGAAGCCGATGGCGGCGCGGCGCAAGAACTCGTCGAAGTCGTGCGCCGGGATAGGGTGGAGGTAAACTTTCAAGTTCCAACTCGCGGCGAGCAGCGCGAAAATCCAGAGATAGTTGCGCCGCAGACGCCGACCCACCGCCTCCCACTCGCTGATGGTAAATTGCGGCGCGTGCAAATCTTCGGCCAGATGGTGCGCCCATTCACCATCGGTTGCGCCGCCGCCGGTTAAGAGCGGCGCGAAGTAGCCGGTCTCCATCAAGCGCACGCGGCTGGCCCAGATTTCGTAGTAGCGATAACGGCGCGCCTCCATGAAGAGGAAGAAGGCGACGAGAATCGAATTGATCGGAATGACGAAGTGCGGGTTGGCCGCGGACGAAAAGGCGAACGAGAGCGTCGCGCCGGCCGTAATGACCGCCCAGTTGGTCGTCGTGTCGAGCCGGTTGCGCCAGGTGTTCGAGCGTTGCACTTCGCCGCGATAGAAATGCACCATCGCCGTGTTGAATTCAGCGGGCGACATCTTGCGCCCCAACAGCGTGATAGTGTCGGCGGTGGCGGCGACGCGCTCCGGGGTCTTGGTCACATCGCGCGGCGGCGCGACAGGCGGCGGTGTCAGATTGGCCGGCGCGCGGTCGGGGCGCATGAGCGGGCCGGTGCGCGGACGAGTTTCGGGTTTCATGTCTGTCGGTTGGTCTATGGTCAATGCTACGGCCTGCGGCGCATCAATCAGCGACCACGCACGATGATAGCACGCGCGTGCTGCTGAGTGTGATGCGGTCTGGGCACGGTGTTTAAATTTAGAGTCTCTAAGGTCAGTTGACAGTGGGCGGATGCGTCCCTATATTCAGTTTTCGTCTGTGGCTGCTTGAAAATGTTTGCGCGTGATGAGTTTCAGCCGCAGCGGGCGGCAGCGGTAGATGCGTTGGCCGCGCGCTGGATGCGCGTGGCCCTCGAAGCTGCCCGCGCGGCGGCCCTTGAGCGCGCTGAAGTGCCGGTCGGCGCGGTCGTGGTCAGTGCGGCCGGCGTGCAACTCGCTGTCGCCGGCAACCGCACGCGCACCGATTGCGATCCGACCGCGCACGCCGAAATTGTCGCCCTGCGCATGGCGGCCGGCGTGGTCGGCTATTATCGGTTGACGGACGTGGTGGTCTATTCGACCATCGAGCCGTGCGCGATGTGCGCGGGCGCGCTTGTGCAGGCGCGCGTCAGCCGCTTAGTGTACGGCGCACGCGACGAGCGCGCGGGTGCGGTCGAGTCGGTCTTTCGCATCTGCGACGCCGGCGTTTTGAATCATCGGATGGAATTGACGGCGGGCGTGCTGGAAACAGAGTGCAAGACGTTGATGCAGGAATTCTTTCGCGCCCGCAGGAAGACGGAGGTGAGCGGTGCGCGGGCAGGCGAGAATTTCCTGTCTTGACTGACCGCTGATCTCTGATCTCTAATCTTCACGTCTTTGCGGAGAGGTCGCATAGTGGCTTAGTGCACCGGTCTCGAAAACCGGAGTGGTCGAAAGGCCACCGTGGGTTCAAATCCCACCCTCTCCGCCACAAGATCAAGAGGTTGGAGATTAGAGGTCAGAGGTCAGTTTATATTCTTAACTGGCCTCTGACCTCTAATCTCTAACCTCTCTTTTCGGAGAGGTGCAGGAGTGGTTGAACTGGCAGCACTGGAAATGCTGTGTACGGGGAACCGTACCGTGGGTTCGAATCCCACCCTCTCCGCCAGTACATAACAAGAGCTAAGTCTGTCAGCGTCCTCGCGCACGCAGCAAACGACAAATTATGAGCCTGCGAATATTGTTAAGCACCGTCTTAGTTTGCCTGCTCATAGCGGGCGCGTTCGGGCAGGCGCGACAAGGGGCACGGCGCAAGCCAACACCGAAGGGCACGATCTGCGGCGACCCGACGATGCAGTGCAAGACAGAGCAGGCGGCCTTCGCGCCGCACGATCTGCCGTTTCGCATTCCAGCGCAGGCGGTGATCTGGGAGAGCGAAACGTTCTACGCCGTGATCCTAAAGAGCGTGAAAGCGGCTGACGACGACTGTCAAAAGTTTGTATCGGAAGCCGAGCGACAGGCGGCGCAAGCGTTGTTCCCGCACAACAAGGTCTTCACGGATCGCGCGTGCAGCGAGGCCGGCGAGACTTACTACACGGGCACGCAGCCCGGTGCGCGCTTCATGGCGGTCTATGCGGGCCGCACGCGCGCCGAGGCGGAGAAGTTGCTGGCGCAGGTTAAAGCCACCGGCAAATACGCGGGCGCGAACCTGCGCCGCATGAGCATCGGCTTTAACGGGACGTGAACGCTGGCGCGGCGCGTTTGCCAGCGCGCGGCGGACGGGTTAAAGTAAACGGCGTCGGGCAAGAGAGCTGGCGCGCCGGGCGCAAGCTGTTAGGTTTGACAATTTATCAGACTTCGGGCTCCGCACAACGCTCGCCGCGCGAACCCCGCCAGGCCGGGAACGGAGCAACGGTAGTGACGGCCGCGTGTGTTGCGGGTCAGTCCGGAGTCTGGCCAATTCTGCAAAAGAGTTGCCGCTCGGAGAGAGCGGGAGGTTGCCGAAGCGGGCACGGGTGGAGCAAAATCCACCGTCGCCGCTGCCGGCGAGTTCCTGCCGCACGAGCGGCAACTCTTTTCGCTTTATATAACTACGCATAGATGCGACGAAAAACTGCAATGGAACATTGGCTATTTATTCCGCTGCTTATCGCCTTTGTATGCTTGCCTGCATCT
Organism: Acidobacteriota bacterium; assembly: GCA_031359515.1. Lineage (GTDB taxonomy): Bacteria > Acidobacteriota > Blastocatellia > Pyrinomonadales > Pyrinomonadaceae > QHXQ01. The sequence continues at coordinate 10,789 of JANMAD010000633.1, forward strand.
GCTCAAGAACAACAAAAACCTGTATTCGCAGATAATCTAAAAACTATTGCTGGCGAGTTGAAAATTATCGAAGTAGCGCAGTCTTGCAAGTACAGCGTTACGCTTGGCGGCAAGATTATTCTGAAGACGGACTGTGATGATGAATCGAATAAATATGCCAGTACGCCAATACCTCAAATTCACACCTACTATAAATCCTTCTTAGATACCGTACGGCCCTTTGATGAAGTCATCCTCCTGCAACTACACATGGTTGGAAACGCCTGTAATGGTGGGCCCTTAATGTTTCTTGGCCTGAAGGGGAGTGGCTCTTACTCGTTGTCGGAAGAAATTGATTTCTGTGGAGGACGACAGCCTGTTATCACGTGGGGAAGCGGCAAAGCTATCATTTTAATACCGGGTGGGCCACCTAATCGTGGGACGGGTTATATTCCGCCGGAGACGTGGATTTATGAGAAGGGCCTTGTGCGAAAAATGGCAACAACCAAACGCCGATGAAATTCAACTTCAAACGACTCGACCACGTGCAACTCTGCATCCCGCCCGGCGCAGAAAGTCAGGCGCGTGAATTCTATGGCCGCCTGCTCGGTCTGACGGAGATCGAAAAGCCCGCCGTGTTGCGCGCCAACGGTGGCATGTGGTTCGAGATCGCGGATATTCAACTGCACATCAGCATCGAAGCGAATCAAACGAAGTCGAAACGCCATCCCGCGTTTGAAGTCACCGACATTGAAGCGATCAAAACTTATCTCGAAGCGCACGGCGTACGCACACGCGATGATGTTGCGCCCGCAGGCAGCAAACGCTTTTCCTTCTTCGATCCCTTCGACAATCGCATCGAGCTACTGGAAAAGAGCAACGGACAACTGACGACGGACAACTGACAAATGACTTATCAAGTCATCGCCCGCAAGTGGCGACCGCAAACGTTCGAAGAGGTCACGGGGCAAGAGCCGATCACGCGCACTTTGCGCGGCGCGATTGAGCATGAGCGTTTGCATCACGCTTATCTCTTCTCCGGCGCACGGGGCGTTGGCAAGACGACGACTGCGCGCCTCTTGGCCAAGGCGCTCAACTGTCACAAGGCCACGGGCCCGACGCCCACGCCCTGCAAAAGCACCGACACAGATGCCTGTCCTTCGTGCCGCGAGATCACTGAAGGCCGCTCGATTGACGTGTTAGAGATCGATGCCGCGTCGAACACGGGTGTGGACAACGTGCGCGAAGCGATCATCAACTCGGTCGCCGTCCGGCCCGCGCGTGACCGCTTCAAAGTCTTTATCATTGACGAAGTCCACATGCTGTCGGGCGCGGCTTTCAACGCGCTCTTGAAAACGCTGGAAGAGCCGCCATCGCGCGTCATTTTCATCATGGCGACGACCGAGTCGCATAAAGTGCCGGACACGATCCTGTCGCGTTGCCAGCAGTTCGAGTTTCGCACTATCGCCACACCGAAGATCGCCGAGCGTTTGCGGCTGATCGCCGATGCGGAAAAGATCAAAATTGACGACGACGCCTTACGCGAGATCGCGCGGGCGGGCGACGGCTCGATGCGCGACGCGCAGTCCGCGTTCGATCAAGTGATCAGTTTCAGCGACGGTAACATCGCGTGCGCGGACGTGGAAGCGGCGCTCGGGCTGGCGAGCGCGGAGCAGTTGGCGCGCGTCATCGCGGCGGTGGCGAACGAGCAGCCAGGCGAGGCGCTCGCGGTCGTAGACGATCTCGTCATGCGCGGCCATGACCTGCGCAACTTTTGCCGCGACCTGCTCGCGCACGTGCGCGATCTGCTCGTCGCTAAGATCGGCGGCGACTCAAGCACAACAGACACAGTGAAGCGACCAGACCCGGCCGCTTCATTCTCCGAATCTGATCTCGTGCGCTGCTTTCACAGTCTGACCGAGACCGAGCAGAAACTGCGCGAAGGCGCGCACCCGCGTTATCAACTCGAAGTCGGGTTGATCAAGCTAATCGAGATGCGCCGGCTCGCACCGATCAATCAACTCATCGAGCGGCTGAACGCGCTCGAAGAAGCGTTGCGCACGGGCCGCGCGCCGCTCGCTGGCGCAGGCTCGAACGCGCCGACGGGCGGCAGTGGCGGTGGCCCTGCGCCGCGCGGCAGCGCGAGCGGTGGCGGTAGTGGGCGCATGATCTCGCCGGGCGGGCCGCGCCCCTCGACGCCACGCGTCAGCGAGAGCGCGCCAGCCCGCGCGCCGACACCAACGCCCGCCCCCGCAGCGCCGCCCGCGTCCGCGTCGTTCGTAGCGCAAGGAATAAGCGAGCAGCCAGCGATCATTGACCCGCTCGATTGGTCAACGCACGCTTCCGCCGCGCCCGCCGGCGAAGCGCCGTTCTGGGAAACACTGGCCGCGCCGAAAGTGACGCCGCCGCCTGCGCCGCAACAAACTCCGGCCGCGCACATATCGTCGGCCGCAAACTCATCGTCGTCGCTCCGGCTCGTCAATCAACCTGCCGCGCCGACGGCAGGCGGCAAGTCGTTCGCCGCGCGCGGCTGGCGCGTGCCGGGGCGTGATGATCTACCGGCCGAGCCACCGGAGTCTGGTTCATCGTCTGCGCGCCCGGATGCGTTCGCGGAACAACTCAAGCGCGCCCTCGAAGACCGGCGCAAGCCGCTGCTCGCGACCGCGCTCGATAACGCGCGCAAAGTGAGCGTTGACGGCGACGAGCTGTACATCGAGTTCGCGCCGGAGAAGAAACTGCTGCGCGACAATCTCAATAAGCCCGACAGCATGAAACTGCTGCGCGAGGTCTGCCGCGAGTTATTGGGCCGCGATGTGGGCGTGCGCGTCGTGTGCAAAGACGCGCACGAGTCGGATGCGCCGCCGACCCGCGAGGACGAAGAGTTGCGGGAGCGGCAAGCCTTACGCGCGTTGGCCGAGAATCATCCGGACGTGCAAAATCTACTGCGCACCTTCCGCGCCGAGATCGTGGACGTGCGCCGCGTCGAGCAAGAAGAGGGATGAGCTTGGTGCTTGGCTCTTTGTTAGTAACTATTCAGCTTGGCTACCGCGTTAGCGGTAGTTGAATTTAGCCGTGCATTTTAATGCACGGTCAGCAAGCGAGCGCTTGTCTTCGTCGCATCAGCGACGGCTGAACCGGCTGTTTCAGATGTCGCTGACGCGACATCATGTTGGGCGTACTATTCCCGGCGTTGAAACGCCAAGCTCAAGTCATAACGCCGCTACGCGGCGGATCGGGCTGAGTAGTTACATTTGTTATTGGTTATTTGCTCTTTGCTTAGGCTGCGTGGGTTGAATGCTTAACAACGCACAAAGAACCAATAACCAAGAACCAAGCTCTACCGTATGGCGTATAGGCTGACGGAGGTAATGGATAAATGGGGCGACGTAATCCTTTGCTGGCGGGTGTGCTTAGTTTTCTCGTGCCCGGTGTCGGGCAACTTTACAACGGGCGGATTCTGGCGGGTATCCTCTGGCTCATACTGACCGGCGCTTCGTGGATCGGCTCGGCCGGCATGCTCGGCTGGATTTGTCATATCATCGCGGCCTACACCGCTTACAGTTACGCGCAAGAACATCCCCTGCGTTGAAGCGGCGCACAGGCGCGAGACACTGATAGTGCGCAAGGAGGCGCGCGACCATGACTGGTCGCGCG
>JANMAD010000639.1:0-11223 GCA_031359515.1 Acidobacteriota bacterium
GTCACTCGTCACTTGTCACTATTTTTATTATGGGCTTCTCAACTACAGCAATTCACGCGGGCAATGAGCCTGACCCAACGACGGGCGCGGTCTCCGTGCCGATCTATCAGACTTCGACCTACGCGCAGGAAGCGTTCGGCAAGCCGACGGGCGGCTTCGAGTATGCGCGCACGCAGAACCCGACGCGGCTGGCGGCCGAGCGCAACGTCGCCGCGCTCGAAGGCGCGCAGTTCGGTTACGCCTTCGCGTCCGGCATGGCGGCGATTGATGCGACGATGCGGCTCGTCAAGGCGGGCGATCACGTCATCGTCTCGGACAACACCTATGGCGGCACGAACCGTCTGTTCACGCGCATACTGGCGAACTACGGCATTGAGTTCACGTTCGTGGACACGAGCGAGGCGACGAACGTCGAAGCGGCGCTGCGCGATAACACGCGCATGGTCTATGTCGAGACGCCGACCAACCCAGTGATGACGGTGACGGATTTGCAAGCCGTCGCCGACATCGCGCACAAGCACGGCGCGCGGCTCGTTTGCGACAACACGTTCCTGTCGCCCTACTTGCAACGCCCGCTCGAATTCGGCGTGGACATCGTGCTGCATTCGACGACGAAATATCTGAACGGTCATTCGGACGGCATCGGCGGCATGGTCGTGTTGAATGACGAGAAGGATGCGGAGTGGTTGAAGTTTGTGCAGAACAGCGTGGGCGCGATTCTCGGGCCGTTCGATTCGTGGCTCGTCCTGCGCGGCACGAAGACGCTCGCGCTCAGGATGGAGCAGCACGACAAGTCGGGGCGCGCGGTCGCCGCGTTTCTCGAAGAGCATCCGAAGGTGCAGAAGCTTTACTATCCCGGCTCGCTCTCGCATAAACAGCATGAGTTGGCCAAACGACAACAACGCGGCTTCGGCGGCATGCTCTCGTTCGATGTCGGCTCGTTGGAGAACGCGCGCAAAGTGCTGGAGGGCGTAAAAATTTTGACGCTCGCGGAAAGTCTCGGCGCGGTCGAATCGCTTATCTCGCACCCGGCGACAATGACGCACGCGTCCGTCTTGCCGGAGACGCGCAACCGGCTCGGCATCACCGACGGACTGGTGCGTATCTCCGTCGGACTCGAAGACACCGAAGACATCATCGCCGATGTAGATCAAGCGCTCGGCCGGATTTGAAGGCCATAATGAGTGACAACTGACGAGTGAGCGGTTAGAATGCTCATCCTTGCTCGTCATTGGTCACTCGTTACTCGTCACTGTCTTATGAAAATTGAGTTGCACGCACAGACAGACGTGGGTCGCGTCCGGCAGGGCAACGAGGATAATTTCCTCGTGCTCGATCTGACGGCGACGCGGAGTTGGATTGGCTCGGACGGATTGGCCGAAGCGCCCGCCGCGCTCCGCGAGTTTGAGTTGGACACGCCGGGCACGGTACTCGTCGTGTCGGACGGCATGGGCGGCGCGCTGGCGGGCGACGTGGCCAGCCGCATGGCGGTCGAGACGGTGCGCGAGATGCTGATTGGCGGCGACGAGGCGGGTGGCGAGGGCGGCTGTAGCCCCGATGTGCCGCTTGTCGAATGTCTGCGCAACGCGGCCAGTTATGCCAACTACGCCATCCATCGCAAGAGCATAGACGATCCGCGTTGCAGCGGCATGGGCGCGACGCTCACCGCCGCCGCCGTCACGAACCACGCGGTTGACTTCGTGCAAGTCGGCGACAGCCGCGCGTATATCATTCGCGGCAACGAGATCAAGATGGCGACGAAAGATCAGTCGCTCGTGCAGCAACTCGTGGATGTGGGCCAGATCAGCGAGGAAGATGCCGAGACGCACATGTTCCGCAACGTCATCCTGCAAGCGCTCGGCGCGCAGAGCGAGCTTGCGCCCGTGATATCGCGCGTGCCCGTGCGCGCCGGCGATCTCTTACTCTTGTGCAGCGATGGTCTGTCAGGCAAACTCCGCACGGAAGAGATACGCGAGGTCGTCGCGGCCCACGAAGACGATCTCACGGCCGCCTGCGATGCGCTCGTCGCCGAAGCCAACCGGCGCGGCGGCGAAGACAACATCACGGTCGTCATCGCCCGCTTCACCGGCGACGATTTGACCGCGACTGACGGCGCACCGATCACCATCGAACACCCGTCCGGCGAGCGTCAACTCTACGGTAGCGAAGACGACACGACACCGATTCCCTGACGCAACCAAGCGCGGACAGATAACCACACAGACACCAAAGGGCACGAAGGAAACTTATTTGTTCTTTCGTGCCCTTTGGTGTCTGTGTGGTTTAGTGCTGCTTCTCGTCGCCGCTTAAATGATTGTTGCCAGCAACCCACTGGCGATGCCCGTTTCGTAGGCGTACCACAGCCCGAAGCAGATGCTGAGCGCACCGGCGGCCGTCTGCAACCCGTAATGTATGCCGTCAACTTTGCGCGCGGACAGCACGAACGGCAAACCGACCAAGCCCGACATTAACAACATGCCGACAATCGAGCCGAAGCCGAAGACCAACAGATAGAGGATGCCGACGAGCGGCGAAGTGATCTGCGCGAGCACGAGGATCGTCAATGCGGCCGAGCCGGCCAGCCCGTGCATCGCGCCGACCAGTAGCGGCTTGATGCCGATGCGCTTGAGCGCGTGTGAGTGCGCGGCGAGCGCGACTTCGTGTGCGGTCTCTGGATCGTGGAAATGTACGTGCGCGTGCGTGAAGCCGTCGTGCTGATGTTTATGGACATGCACAGCGTTGCGCTGGCGCAGGGCGCGCACGAACGTGTTCACGCCGAGCGTGACGATCATCACGGCGACGCCGAATTCCAGCCACTCACCCACACGCACAGGGATCGCCACCCGCAGCACCAGCACAATCGCGCCGACGATGACCAGTGACGCGGTGTGCCCCGCGCCCCACAACGCGCCGACCAACGCCGCGCGCCAGAGTTTGCGCTGCTCGCTCACGATGGTCGTCACCGCGACGACGTGATCGACTTCGGTCGCGTGCTTCAGACCAAAGACGAGACCAAGCGCCAGCACCGCCAACGCGCTCATCGAAGCGAACGATGATGGCGTGGTCGCAAAGATGGACTTGAGTTGGGCGAGTGAGTTTGCGAGCAGCGTCGTCAGACTGTAACCCGCTTGCCCGACTGCTTCGTAACAGATGAACAGCCCCGCGCAAGAGATAACGAACGCGCTCAGCGCGGGCAACACGCGCACCAGCCCGCCGGCCGATTGCAACGGCCGATCAACCCAACGCCGCGCATAGACGAATAGCAGCCCGATGCCAGTCAGCGCGGTGGCCAACCCAAAGCTGAACGCGACGACCAACAACATGCCGTAGCCGACACGATGCTGCGAAATGGCCGAGAGCAACACGACCAACGCCGAAGGGCACGGCAGCAGTCCGCCCGATATACCAAGCGCAAGTAGACTGCGCCACGTCACGCGCCGGCCATCCGCGCCGGGCGGCAAGTGTGTATGTTCGCCTGCGTCGTCGCCGTGTGTGTGCCCGCCGGGGCCGTGCGTATGCCCATGCTCATGTTCGACGAAACCGAGGGCTGCGCCGAGTCGCTTGGCGAACAGGCTCAGTCCGATGATGACGACGATTGCGCCGGAGACGAAACTCAAAATGGGATAGAGGCGTTCGGGCACGATGTACTGCGCCGCGAACAACGTGATCAGACCGAGCGCGAAGACTCCGGCCGTGTGTGTGAGCGTGACGGTCAGACCGAGAAAGGCCGCGTGCTTAGCCGTGCCGCGCGAGCCGATGAGATAAGCCGCGACGACCGTCTTGCCGTGACCGGGCGACATCGCATGAAAGCCGCCCAGCACCGCCGCGAGCAGCAAACCGAGCAGCGCGACGCCGAGCGTCAACTCTTTCACGCTGATCAGTTCCGCCAGCCGGTCGCGCGCGGGCGGTTCAACCTTGCGCCCCTCGCGCGTGAGCAAAGGGCGTGCGTTAGCCGGCAACGCGCCGGTGGTGAACATCAACGCGGCCGCGCGTTCGTCGAGCGGCGCGGCCAAGCGGTCGTTTGGATAGTCGCGCAACTCATTGCTGAGGCCCGTGCCATACGCCGTGCTGTCATAAACCTGCGCACCGGCCGCGGCCGTGACGACGACCTCGTGCCAACCGATGCGCCCCTGATGATTCGTGTCCGCGAAGCGCACGCGCTGCGTCGCTTCTGTGCCCGCCGGGAGCGCGCCTTCATAATCACATTCGAGCCGGAGCGTCGGCAGCCCGCCTGCACCTGCCGGCAGACTAATCCGTTGCGCGCTGAGATTGAGCGGCACGCGCGCGTCATCAAGCGTCAACGTCAAACCGTTCGCGTACTCGCGCGCCGTGCGGGCCGCGTAAGCGTCGAGTTCCGCCTGCGAGGGTTGCCCGTCGCCGTCCGTGTCCAGCGTCTGCACCTCTTGATAGGTCGGAATCTCGGCCATGTCCACGACGTAATGCACGCGGATGCGGGCCGCACCGACTTCGAGCCGCGCAAAATGATTGACGGTAAAATTGCCGAGCGGATGCGCGTGCGCGGGCACGGACGACGCAAGCCAGAAAGCTGCAAGCAGGCACAACGCGAAGAGACTACAGCGGCGCGGATGATATTGACGGGAACTACTCATAATGAAACTTCGCTGCGGTAGCTTACTCTGCGAGCGCGTGCTGCGCTAACGTGGCTTGTAGTGGATCGAACTGCGGGTTGAGCGCAAGCGCGTGCTTGAGATAATTGGCGGCGGCTGCCTTATCGCCTGCCGCCCGCGCAATCAGACCGGCGTGATAGAGCAACCGCGCGTCCTTCGTGTTGAACTTCAGAGCTTCTTTCATCGCCGCTTGCGCTTCCGCGAGTCTGCCGGCCTTGAGCGCGGCCCATGCGACCGCGTCCGCGCCGTAGATGTCGTGGCGCGCTTGATATTCGCGCGTCGCCTGTTCGTAAGCTTCGGCCGGTTTCAGATCGTGATCGGCATAGAAGAGGGCCAGTTGCCGGTTGTAGATCGTGCCGTTCAACGCGCTCAGCCGCGCGATCTGCTCGACGAGTGTATATTGCGCTTGCGCCTCACGCTCGCGGCCCGCGAGTTTGTAGAGGTCGCCCAATGCCGCAACGTAGGTTGGATCGGGCAGACGTTTTGTCACCAGTTCGTACTGCGCGATTGCGCCCGGCAGATCGCCACGCGCCGCAAGCACGCGGCCGAGCGAAGCAACCGCACGGTAGTAGTCGGGGAAAGTCGTCAACGCTTCGCGGTAGCGTTGTTCGGCCACGTCGTAATCGCCCTGCGCGAAGGCCACTTCGCCGAGTTGCCAGCGACACCACGCGACCGTCTCCCGATCAGGCACAGACTGGTCGAGCGCCAACGTGAGCGCGAATTGATAATGCTCGCGCGCTTGCTCGAACTCGCTGTGCAGCAGGTTGAGCCGGGCGCGGCGCAACTGTGCGCTGATGCTTTGCGCGCCGCTTAGCTTTTCAAGTTGCGCGAAAGCAGTTTCAGCTTTGTCGTAATCGCCAAGTTCGAGCAGTGCGTCGCCGAGCATTTCGTAAGGGTAACTCTTGCTCGGCTCAAATTGCGTCAACTGCAACGCATGATCGCGCGCGGCGGCGAAATCATGTGCGGCGAACTCTGCGCGCCCAAGCGCGACGATGCCGCCGACGTTCTGCGTGCCCTGCACCGCCTGCAAGGAGGCGTGGGCGGCGCGCTCGGCCAGTTCCAGATATTTGATGTCGCCGGTCTCGCGCAGGCGTCTGAGATAATAGCCGCTCAGTTTGTTGTACGCGATGAAATCGAGCGGGTCTTGTCGCACGCGCTCTTCGAGGAAACGGATCGTGCCTGTTTCCAACTCTTCATCCGACGGGAGCGGCGCGGCGACGGGCAGGGCGGGCGCGGACGTGGAGGCCGGGCGCGTCCAATAGCCTCCACACGCCGGACTGCCGACGACCGCCGTCAACACAAGCAGATAGAAAAATAGCTGCCGACCTTGTGGCATGATAGATATTTGAAGAGGAATCCCTTTGTCTTGCCCGCCTGCGCCAGCCATCGTGTCAAGCAAGCCGAAAGCCGCGTGGCGTGCTCAACTCATCAAGCGCGATGCTAGTGTGCGCTCGCGCCGGCTGTCAAATAAGCGCTGCGTTGCTGAATTTCATTGCTGATTGTTTTGGCGCGCGTTGATATACGCGGCCGGCATGGACAGGAGATGCAGCCGCGTGCATGTTATTTTGCCGCGAAAGATTGGGCCAACAGGAAAAAGCTATTCACGAACGCACACGAAACAACACGAAGCAAAACCTACGATAGTTCGTGTCGGATCGGGTGGTGCGCGTGGCTAAATGTTTTTGCTCTCTGTCCCAATTTTACGTGTTTCGATTTAGTCTTCAGCACATATTTTTCCATTGGACAATCCGGGCGGCGATAGCGGCGCGTAATTGTCACAGCATTGCAGTCACCCAGAAACTATATTTCGCCGGGCAAGTTGCGTCCCCCCACGCAACACAAAGTGCATAGTGAAACAATTCGTCCAGTAGTGTATAGCCCTGTGAAATAGTCTGGACATCGTTTAGCTATACTTCGTCTGTAATTTCCCGCTTGTCATCTCCCGACAAACGACCGGCGTTTAAACGCTATTCTTGCTGGCATTGCCGCCAACGTATACGGTTGCCGGGCAAACTATGTCTTGCATCAACCTGCCAATCATTGCCGTTGCGGCCCTTGCCGCCGGCTATTCATTGCGGAAGTAAAAAGGAGAAGCTCTGATGAGTCGTAAAATTTATAAGCCCCGCACGTGGGCCGCCATCGCCTTAACGGTCGGCCTTTTGTTGCTGTTCATGCCTGCGCCGGCCGGCAACGCAGCCGACCATTTCGATGCGCCGCTGGTCGATAGCGATCAAGGCGCGGACATTGCCGACGTGTATGCTTTCCTCGATCCCAACGATAATAATCGCGTCGTGCTGGCGATGACGGTGCAAGGTTTTATCGTGCCGGGCGAGGCCAGTAACGGCGGCGCGTTTGACGCGAACGTTCGTTATCATCTCTTGATTGAGAATACCGGCGATGCGCGGCCCGACGCATTCGTGGACGTAACCTTCAGCGAGCGCACATCGCCCAGCGCGCCGCAGACGGCCACGATTAACCTGCCCAACGGTCGTACCTTTACGGCCCCTACCACTGTCCCGTCCGCCACTTCGCCGACGCCGCCGACGCCCGTCGTTACCACCGACGCCACGAGCGGCGTCGCTTTCTATGCTGGGCTGAACGACGATCCATTCTTCTTCGACATTCCCGGCTTCAATCGTTTCGTCGCGTCAGTGCTGGCCGGCGCGGCCGATGTGACTACACTCAATCGTGGGCGCGACACCTTCGCCGGCTATAACGTCAAGGGTATTGCGCTGAGCATTCCCAAAGCCTTGCTGCTCGGCTCGAATGGCGCAGTGATCGGCGTCGAAGGCGTGACCCAGCGACGCAACCCGCGCATCATCACGTCGCGCGGCGAGAACGCCAACACCGGTCGTTACGTGAACGTGGATCGCATGGCTATACCGGCCGTGAACGTGGCCTTGGTTCCCTTCGCGCGCAAGAATGAGTACAACTCCGCGTCGCCGGTCGATGATGCGAACGGCAGATTCGCCCCCAGCATCATTGCCACGCTCACCGCGCTGGGCACCAATAGCACCAACATCAACATACTGGCCAGCATCGCCGTCACTACCGGCGACTATCTACGGCTCAATACCAACACCGCCAACACCGGCACTGGTGGCGGCACGAACGCCACCGCTGCCTTCCCCAATGGGCGGCGGCTCAACGACGATGTGATCGACACGATCATCAACTTGGTGACCAACGGCGGCGTCACGACCGGCGACAAGGTCAACGGCAACGACGTGCCGAACACTGATACGTTCCCGTTCTTCGCACGCCAGCGGCCGCCGCTTGCGCCCGGCGTGACGGACGATTCAACGCGCAACTAGCGCTCGTCTCCGTACGAGCTTCGAATAGACACGCAGTTAACGAGGAGTATGGTCATGAACAGAACACGCACACTTGCGCGGCACGTCCGTTGGACGGCGCTTGCGCTGGCGGTGTTGTTGACCGGGAGCGCCTTGTTCGGTGTCGCTTCGAGCAGTGCGGCCCGACGCGCTTCGACGCGCACACAGGGCAGCCGCTCAAGCACATTGCAACAAGGCACGAAGCCAGCACCCGCCGCGACGCAGCAAACGCAATCGTCCGGCGGCGATGACGACGTGCAACCGGACAATCGCATCTTCAACCCGCGCGGGCGCATCGCATTTGCCTCCGACCGCGACAGCAACTTTGAAATTTACGTAATGAACCCGGACGGCTCAGGTCAGTTCCGGCTCACGAACGATCCGGGCGAGGACACACAGCCGACTTGGTCGCCCGACGGCGCGCAGATCGCGTTCGTCAGCAATCGCGACGGCAACGACGAAATCTACGTCATGAACTCCGACGGCGCGAACCAGCGGCGGTTGACCAACAATCCGACCGCCGATTACGCGCCTGCCTGGTCGCCCGACGGCACGAAGCTCGCCTTCGTCAGCGATCAGACCGGCAACGACGAAATCTTCACGCTCGATCCGGCGGCGGCGAGCGCGCTCACCGCGCCCTATCCGGCGGCCGCGAATCTGTCGAACAACCCGGCCGACGACACCGATCCGGCGTGGTCGCCCAACGGCGCGAAGCTCGCTTTCGCCTCGAACCGTGATAGCACATACGAAATCTACACGATGAACGCCGACGGCTCGGCGCAGACACGCCTGACCACGAGCCAGAACGACGACGTACACCCGGCTTGGACGACGAGCCAGATCACGTTCCAGAGCGAGCGCGACGACAACGAAGAAGTGTACGTGCTGACCGCCGCGACCGGCGCGGGGCAAACGAATCTGACGAGCAATCCGGCGTCAGACCTCATGCCCGCGCGCTCGTTCGATGGTGCACGCATCATCTTCGCCTCGAATCGTGACGGCAACTTGGAGTTGTACGCGGCGAACCCGGCGGGCGCGAATGTCATACGCCTTACGAACACTGACGCGGCAGACATTCAACCAACCGTGCAGCGTCTATCCGTGCCGGCCAACTCGGCAGGCAAGCTGTTCTTCGCCACGCTCGACGGCGGCCAAGAGACGCCGCCGGTCAATTCGCCGGGTCGCGGCGTCGGCACGCTGCTGCTGAGCGCCGACGAAACGACGGCGCGCATCTCGCTGTCCTTCAACGGTCTCACCAGCGCGCAGACGATGGCGCACATACATCAACCGGCCCCACCGGGCGTCGCCGGCCCCGTCGTCTTCCCGCTCCCGCTCGGCTCGTTCAGCGATTTCCAGATCACGTTGACGCCGACGCAGGTGCAACAGGTGAAGCAGGGTCTCGCTTACTTCAACGTGCATACGACCACCTTCCCCGGTGGTGAGATACGCGGTCAGATCAACGCCGCGCCGCAAACGACGAACGACTTCGCGCCGCCATCGAACATCTATGCGCTGACGGCCGGCAATCGGTTGTTGACCTTCAATAGTTCGCAGTCGAACATCATGGTCAACAACGTCGCCATCACGGGGCTGCAAGCCGGTGAAATTTTACGCGGCATAGACATCCGGCCCGCGAACGGTCAACTCTACGGACTGGGCAGCACAAACCGGCTCTACACGATCAACGTGCAGACGGGCGTGGCCACGGCGGTCGGCACAGCGCCGTTCACGCCGGGCTTGAACGGCAGCGAGTTCGGCTTCGACTTCAACCCGACGGTTGATCGCATCCGCGTCGTCAGTGACACGGGTCAGAACTTCCGGCTGAATCCGGATACCGGCGCACTCGCTGCGACCGACACGAATCTGGCTTATGCCGCCGCCGATCCGAACGCTGCGGCCAGCCCGCGTGTCTCCGGCGCGGCTTACACCAACAACGCGGCGGGCGCAACGACGACCACGCTCTACGACATCGACTACAATCTCGATGTCCTCGTCACGCAGAACCCGCCGAACAACGGCACGCTCAACACCGTCGGCCCGCTCGGTTTCAACACCGGCAAGTTCGTCGGCTTCGACATCACCGGCGGCAGCGGTACGGCCTTCGCTTCGCTGACCGCGCCCGACGATTCCGTGTCGAAGCTCTACACGATTGACCTGACGACCGGCGCAGCGACGTTGCTCGGCAACATCAACACGGCGGAACTTGTGCGCGACATCGCGGTCGGCGCAGCCTCGTTCACCGGTTTCGCGCAGGGCAATTTTACGGTCAACGAAGGCGCGGGCAGCGTCGCGCTGATGGTCACGCGCACGGGCGATCTGTCCGGCACGGCGACCGTTGACTACGACTCGAACGACGGCACAGCCACGGAGCGCAGAGACTACACGACGGCCGCGGGCGTGTTGCGCTTCGCGCCGGGTGAAGCCACGAAGACCATCACGGTCTTCATCACCGACGATAAGTACACCGAGCAAGACGAGACTTTCACCGTCACGCTCAGCAACCCGGTCGGCGCAGGCTTTAACGCGCTCACTACCATCACGGGCACGATTGTTGACAACGACACCGGCCCGCCCACGCCGAACCCGATCAACGACACGCCGTTCTTCGTGCGCCAACACTACATCGACTTCCTGAATCGTGAACCCGATGTGGCCGGCTTCAACGCTTTTGTGGCCGTGCTGAACAACTGTTCGGATCGGCTGAACAATCCGACGTGCGACCGCGTCGCCGTGTCGTCCTCGTTTGCGCGCTCGCCTGAGTTCCGACTCAAGGCCGAGTTTGCGATCCGGTTCTACACCGCTGCGTTCAATCGCTTGCCCACCTATCGCGAGTTTATCCGCGATCTGTCAACGTTGAATGGCGCGACGGCGGCCGAGGTGATGGCTAATCTCGCGCGCTTCCCCGTCGACTTCGTCGAGCGCGAAGAGTTCCATACTATCTTCGATCCGCTGTCGAACACGGCCTTCGTGGATCGGCTGATCGCGAATTCGGGCGTAGCCAACGCTGGCCGCGATCAGTTCATCGCGGACTTGAACGCAGGTGTGAAGACGCGGGCGCAAGTCTTGCGCGAGATCGTGGACAACCCCGCGTTCGCGACGGCCGCGACGAATCGCGCCTACATCCTGTCGCAGTACTTCGGCTATCTGCGGCGCGATCCCGATCCGGCCGGCTTCACCAACTTCCTGAACTTCCTGAACGCCAACCAGAGCAACTTCCGGGAAGTGACGCGCAGTTTCGTTGATTCTATCGAATACCGCGCCCG
>JANMAD010000680.1:0-1963 GCA_031359515.1 Acidobacteriota bacterium
CAAACAGGTCAACGCTCCCTTGATCCTGCACGTGGCCACGCATGGCTTCTTCCTGCCCGATCAAGCGCAGCCGAATGAAGCGAGCAGCACGCGCGGGCTGACTCTAGGCAGCGGCGCAACGCCCGCGCCACGCGAGGAGAATCCGTTGCTGCGTTCGGGCATCGCGCTCGCGGGCGCGAACCGGCGGCAGAGCGGCACGGGCGAGGACGGCGTGTTGACCGCGCTCGAAGCGGTTGGGTTGAATCTGTGGGGCACGAAGTTGGTCGTGCTGTCGGCGTGCGAGACGGGCTTGGGCGAAGTGAAAAACGGCGACGGCGTCTATGGCTTGCGTCGCGCGCTCGTGCTGGCCGGATCGGAAGCGCAGGTGATGAGCCTCTGGAAAGTGGACGACGCGGCGACGCGCGATCTGATGGTTGCATACTACAAGCGGCTGCAAGCGGGCGAAGGGCGCACCGACGCGCTCCGGCAAGTGCAACTCGCGATGATCAAAAGCAAGACACAGACGCAAGCAGGCGCGGATCGTGGGATGGGCGGCGACATGGGCGCGTCGCCGTCGCCTACCTCGTCGGATCGCAGCCATCCGTTCTTCTGGGCCAGCTTCATTCAATCGGGCGCATGGCAAAGTCTGCCGGGCAAAGCGAGCAGCGCGCCGGCCGCGCAACCGTAAGCTAAGTTTGGCTGTGCCTGTTGCCCGCCGGAGTTGCGCGTTTGTGCGCGCCTGTTGCGACAGCGTATGTTAGCGGCGCGAGTGAGGGAGAGTTTTTAATGCGTGTGTATGACGAAGAAGAGACTTTGAAGCGACCGCGCGCGGACGTGCTGACGACGACCGCGCCAATCCATGTTGCTGATGCGTCCGCAGATGCGCCGGACATCTCGGTCTTCCTGCCGGTCTTCAACGAAGAGCCGAACCTGCGCCCGTTGCAGGCGAAGATGAACGATGCGCTCGCCGCTTTGGGCCGCACCGCCGAAGTGATCTACGTGGACGATGGCTCGTCCGATGGCGGTCTCAATGTGCTACGCGAGATCGCGACGCAAGACGCGCGTGTGCGCGTGATCGCGCTCCGCCGCAACTACGGACAAACGGCCGCGATGAGCGCAGGGATTGATGCCGCGCGCGGGCGCGTGCTGATCCCGATGGACGCTGATCTGCAAAACGATCCGGCCGACATACGCCGCCTGCTCGACAAACTCGACGAAGGCTACGACGTGGTCTCCGGCTGGCGCAAAGACAGGCAAGACACGATGGTCACGCGCAAGATTCCTTCGATGATCGCGAACCGCTTGATCTCGTTTATCGGCGGCGTGCCGCTCCACGACTACGGCTGCTCGCTCAAGGCTTATCGCCGCGACGTGCTGGTGGATGTGCGCCTCTACGGCGAGATGCACCGCTTCATCCCGATCTACGCTTCGTGGGCCGGCGCGCGGGTGACGGAGATTCCGGTCGCGCATCACGCGCGCACGATGGGCGTGTCGAAGTACGGTCTCTCGCGCACGCTCAAGGTCGTGCTCGACATGATCACGATCAAGTTCATGGCGTCGTACCAGACGAAACCGATCTACGTCTTCGGCACGGCGGGCCTGCTCGCCTTCATCGTCTCGCTGCTCGCCGGTCTCTACGCTGTCTTCCTCAAACTGTTTCACAAAGCGGATTTTGTGCAGACGCCACTGCCGATCCTCGCCGTCGTCATGTTCGCCGTCGCCGTGCAGTTCATCCTCATGGGCCTGCTCGCCGAGATGCTCGTGCGTACCTATCACGAGTCGCAAGCCAAAGCGATCTATGCGGTGCGCGAGCGGATAGGGTTTGAAGACAAATGATGAATGATGAATGCAGAATGATGAATTAATTCTGCATTCATCGTTCATCATTCATCATTTGCACTATGTGTGGCATTACCGGCTGGGCTTATCTCGATGCGCGTGTGCCGCCGCCGGGCGGCGCGACGGAGTTGTTGCGCTCGATGTG
>JANMAD010000014.1:0-8887 GCA_031359515.1 Acidobacteriota bacterium
GCGGTCGCGTGATAAGCCCCGCGCGGTCATAAAATTGACGCTCACACAAGCGTCTGCTACTCTCGGTTGTTCTCCCTGCGGTCATAATCTTATCTGTGAGGTCGAGTTAAAAATCATGGCTCGTGAGGTGTTCATTTTAGGTGGCAAGCGCACGCCGATGACGCAGTACGTCGGCGCGTTGAAGGACGTGAAGGCGATTGACTTGGCGGCGACGGCCGCGCGCGGCGCACTTGCAGCGACCGGTGTCGCGGCCGAGGAGATCGATCACACGATTATTGGTAACGCCTTGCAAACTTCGGGCGACGCGATCTATGGCGCGCGGCACGTCGCGTTGAAGGCGGGCGTGCCGGCCGATAGACCTGCGCTGACGGTCAATCGTCTGTGCGGCAGCGGCATTCAGTCAATCGTGTCGGGTGCGCAGATGATCATGTTGGATGAAGCGCGCACCGCGCTCGTCGGCGGCATGGAATCAATGTCCATGGCCCCGCACGTCATCTATGGCGCACGCGCGGGCTTCGCACTCGGACAGGGGAAACTCGAAGACAGCCTGATGGTCGCGCTCCTCGACACTTACTGCAACACGACGATGGCCGGCACGGCCGAGAACCTTGCGCGCCGCTACGAGATTTCGCGCGCCGCGCAGGACGAGTATGCACTGCGCTCGCAACAAGAGGCGAAACGCGCGCAAGACGCAGGTGTGTTTGCCCAAGAGATCACGCCGGTTGAAGTGAAGACGCGCAAGGGCGTGAAGGTTGTGGACACGGACGATCACTTGCGCCCGGAGACGACGCTCGAAGTCTTGGCGAAACTGCCGACCGCGTTCAGCAAGGACGGCTTTGTCACCGCCGGCAACGCATCGGGCATCGTGGACGGCGCAGCCGCGCTCGTCATCGCGGGCGAGGAATACGTGCGCGAGCATAACGCGCAACCGCTCGGCCGTATCGTCAGTTGGGCCTACGCGGGCGTCGAACCGGACGTGATGGGCATCGGCCCCGTGCCGGCCACGCGCAAGGCGTTGGAGAAAGCCGGGCTGACGCTCGACCAGATCGATCTCGTCGAAGTCAACGAAGCCTTCGCCGGCCAATACCTCGCGGTCGAGAAAGAGCTTGGCCTTGATCGCGCCCGCACGAACGTCAACGGCGGCGCAATCGCGCTCGGCCACCCGCTCGGCGCGACGGGCACGCGCATCGTGCTGACGGTGCTAATGGAACTGAAGCGGCGCAACGCACGTTACGGTCTCGCCACCGCCTGCATCGGCGGCGGACAAGGCATCGCCATGATCGTCGAGCGTGTGCGAAGGCTGTAAGAATTTCACATCATCACAAAGGCACGCAGGCCACAAAGAAGCATCAGTTTTCTTTGTGGCCTGCGTGCCTTTGTGGTGCGTATTGTGCGCCGCGTTAACGCTGCTAACGGCGAAGTTATTTCAAGACGACCGCGCTGGTGGCCGTGCCGCCAAAACTGCTGCGGACGGTGATGTTCTGCGGGTTGGTCGCCGCGTTCAGTTGCCCGCTATATTTCCCGCCGCCGTTGTTGACGAGCGTGCCGATGAGTTGCCCGCTCGCGGTGACGAAGGCTTGCAGCGTCGCGTTGGTGCGTGTGCTGGTCGCTTCGACGCGCAGGATGCGATTCGAGGCGATGTATTCGGCGCGTTGAATGCTGACCGTGTCGGCGGCGGGCGTGACGGTGAGCGTCGCCGAGCGCGAGATGCCGTTCAAGGTCGCGCTGACCGTCGCATTGAACGGCGACGAGACCGACGTAGTGTTGACCGTGAAGGTCGCAGTTGTCGCGCCGGCCGGGACGGTGACGCTTGTAGGCACGGCGACAATTGGTGCGCTGCTGCTCGCCAGCGTAACCGTCGTGGGCGACGAGGCGGCGACGCTCAACGTGACCATGCCTTGCGTCGCGCTGCCGCCCGCGATGCTTGCCGGGTTCAAGGTAAAGGCAGACAGCACGGGCGCGGTCATTGCCGGCGGCGTGACCGTCAAGAGTGCGCTTTGCGTCGAGCCGCCGAACGTCGCGGTGATGGTGACTTGCGTCGGCGCGGAGACGGCGGCGGCAACGAAGTTGACGAGCACGCTATTCTGCGTCGAAGAGAAGATGCGCGTTGAGCGCGGCAGGGTGACGACATCGGGACGGCTGCTCGCGAGCATGATCGTCGCGCCTTCGGTCGGGGCATTGGCGGCCAAAGTGATGAGCGCCTGCACCGCTTGATTGCTGCCGCCGACAATCGTCTGCGGCGTGAGCGTGACTGAAGAGATCGGCACGGGCTGCGAAGGCGCGCTGACCGTTAAGATAGCGGTCTTGGTCGCACCGCCGTAGCTTGCGCTGACGTTGACGGGCGTGGTCGTGCCGGTCGTCGTCGTTTGAATCGGGAAACTAGCGTTCGTCTGTCCCGCCGGAATCGTGACGCTCGCCGGCATTGAGACGAGCGCCGCATTATCGTTGAACAAGGTGACGAACGCGCCACCGGCAGGCGCAACGTAGCCGGTCGCCAGCGTCGCCACGCCAGTTGTGTCGTTGCCGCCGAACACACTCGCCGGTTGCAGCGCAAGCGCACCGATGGCCAGCGGCTCAGTCGGCGGCGTGACCGTCAACGTCACACTGCGACTGCCGAGACTTTTGTTGTTGGCGGTGATGGTGACGGTCTGCGGCGTGGTCACTTGCGTCGTGTCTACCATGAAGCGCAAGTTAGTCATGCCGCCCACGATGCCTAACGGCAAAGTAGTCGTATTCGAGGGCACGAAGACAACCGAGGGGTTGCTGCTCGTCACGGTGAACGTCGTCAAACCTGTGGGCGCAACTGTGCCCGGCGCGAGCGTGATGTTGGCTTGCGTGCGTGTGCCGCCGACGACACTCGTCGGCGTCAGACTGATTGCGCCGAGCGCGAGCCGCGCCGGAGCAACACCGGTCGTGTTCATCGCCACGAGCGTGCCGGTCGTCGTGCCGCCCATGTTGCTGAAATAACCGACGACGACATCCGGTTTGCTGTCGCCGTTGAAATCAGCGATGAGGGGATTGTGCCCGGACAAGCCGACTCTGCCGTTGGCGGGCACGATGTAGCGTGCGACCGGTTGAAATGTGCCGTCGCCGTTGCCATATAAAATTCCGAACACGCTCAAGTCAATGCCGCCTTCGCAGCAGAAACTGTGGCCGAGCACGATGTCTTGTCTGCCGTCGCGGTTAACGTCGCCGAGCGTGAGCGTTGACTGTCTTTGCTGGCGCACGTCAGCGATGAGCGCGGGCGCACCGAACGTGCCGTCGCCTAGCCCAAGTAGGAGCGCGGTCTTGCTTTCGCTATCAACGGCCACCACTAAATCCTGAATCGTGTCGCCGTTGAGATCGCCGACGGCGACATCCGTGTTGGCCGCAAGGGGCAGGATGACGATGTCGGGCAATTGCCGAAACGTGCCGTCGCCTAGCCCGAGCAAGGTGAATACTTTGCCAGCCGATGCGGCGATGGACACATCCGCGAAGCCGTCGCGGTTAAAGTCGCCGACTGCGAGTCTGGTCGGCGCGAGGCCGACATCAATCGGCTGCGGCGGGGCGAACGTGCCGTCGCCGTTGCCCGTAAAGAGCGTCACGGTGCGCGTGACGACGCACGCCGCGCTGCAATCAATTTGATCCGTGGTCATCAGATCGAGGCGGCCGTCGCGGTTGAAATCGGCGGTGACGAGCGCGGTCGGTGTGCCGCCGGAGTTGGTCGAGAATTTCGTCGCCTGTGCGAACGTGCCGTCGCCGTTGCCTAATAACAGCGCGACTTGATTGGGCGCGTTGAGCGAAACAGCGAGGTCGAGTTTCGCGTCGTTGTTGAAGTCGCCCTTGACGATGCTCTGCGGAATGCCTGCGTACCCGATGGCCAGCGGATATTTGCCGGCGGACTGAAACGCGCCGTCGCCGTTGCCCAGCAACACTTCAAGGTCTAGCCCGGCGACGGCGAGATCGAGTTTGCCGTCGCGGTTGAAATCGGCAGCGACTTGATACTGGCCGTTCGTCGCATCTTGTCGCGCGCTGAACGTGACGGTCTGCGCCGCTGTGCTCATGACGCAAAGCGCAGATAAGAGGCCGATGATAAGCGCGCAAAGAATTGTGCATGAAAAGATTCGTGTGCGTGTATGCGTCATGATGATTCTCCGTCGAGTAGGCTTGTGGTGCGCGAATTATGCAGACGACCATCGGGCTAACATGCGGTTCACGCTCGCGCCGTGAATGCTGCTGAAAATTGAGGCTGATCATGCGACCGCCCCGGACAGTCTCCCTTCCTCTCAGGAGACCGCCGGGGCGGCCGACGTTTGCGCCACGATTGTTTCCCCCCTCTTGGCGCAAATACTGAACCTGTGCTGCGAGCAGCGCGCGGCACAGTGGCAAGACTTCAAACAACCGACCTGGCAGCGCCGCTGTTACAGCCAAGTACATTTCAAGCTTCATGCCACACATGCGCGGCGCTCGCTGGCGCACATTTTGCGGTGAAACAAAGCCGATCCTGGTCGCGTACACCTGTGCCATGTAGCCGCGCACACGCGGTTGCGAGTGATACCTGCTTCACAGGCAACACATCGGCAAATGCGCTCGCGCGCCGCACAGGCGCGTAAACGCACGCATTTATTCGCGCGTGTGATCGAAGTAATGGCTGCGTAGAAAGTAGCGACAACGGCGTGCGCGAAGTGCGCACGGATGGCGCGTCGGCCGGGGCAGCCGATAAGTTTGCGGCGGGCTTGCTTACAATGTCTATTTGTAGTATTTAACTGCGCCGTAGTCGCCGCGCAAGGCTCGCGTAAACGACGGCTGTTATGTTATAAACTTGCAGGTACGTAAGCAGTTTTTATTATTACCCGCAAGGTAAAATCACAAACATCTTCGGGCAGGGTTAACCACAACGGTCGGCAGTGGCCCGAATCAGCAACAACAATAGAAAGTAGAAAAGGACGAACTATGTCGAACACACCCCTACTCCGATCAGCCTGCGCGCTGATGCTTGTGGTGTTCTGTCTGGGTTTTGGCTTCGTTAACGCCAATGCCCAAGCACAGGCCACCGGCGGTCAAATCGTCGGCACGGTCAAAGACCCACAAGGTGCGGCCGTCGCCAACGCAACAGTGGCGGTCAGCAATCCGGCGACCGGCTTCTCGCAGACGTTCACGACGAACGAGAACGGCGAGTTCACTGCCATTAACCTCCAGTCGGGCGACTACACCGTTGAGGTAACGGCCTCCGGCTTCGGCAAGTCCACGCAGACCGGCTACCACGTGGAGGTGGGGTCTGCGCTCACGGCCAATATCGCACTTAGCGTGCAGAACGTGACCGAAGAAGTCCTCGTCACGGCTGCCGGCGTGGACACGACGCAGGTGCAGACATCAACCAATCTCAACGACACGTCGATCAGCAAGCTGCCGATCAACGGTCGCCGCTTTCAGGACTTCGTCTTGGCGACGCCCACGGCCCAAATCGATCCACAGCGTGGGCAGATTTCACTCGTCGGGCAACGCGGTATCAATGGTAACGTGCAGATCGATGGTGGGGATTACAACAACCCGTTCTTCGGCGGCTTGCGCGGCGGCGAACGCTCCAATCAAGCTTTCACGATTCCGCAGAGTGCCGTCCGTGAATTTCAGGTGGTGGCTTCGGGCTACAACGCCGAGTTTGGCCGCTCAACCGGCGGTATCATCAGCGTCGTGACCAAGTCGGGCACAAACGCCTTCCACGGCGATGCCTTCTACGTTGACCGGCCGCGCAATATGGCGCACAAAAACGCCTTCAGTCAGATCGCGTCGCCGACGCAACAGCAGTTTGGCGGCTCCTTTGGCGGCCCGCTGTGGCTGCCGCGTTTCGGTGAGGGCGGCCCCGCGGCCTACGGTGGCAAGGACAAAGCTTTCTTCTTCGTCGCCTATGAGCAGCAGAAGCTACAGCAGTCGCGTGCCGTGCTCCTGAACACACTGCGTGCGGCGGGCATCACCACCGGCACGATTGCCAGCGGCATTGACGAGGCGTTGAACTTCTCACTCGGGCAGGAAGGGCCGTACCAGCAGACCAACAACGCCAAAGTCTTTCTGACGCGCTTAGACTTCAACATCAATCAGAAGAATCAGGCCAACGTCCGCTACAACTACAGCACCAATACGGCGCTGAACTCGGTGACGGCCGGCACATCACTGTCGCCCACAACAAACAGCGCCGTCACCAATAACGGCACTGAAGGCGACAAGTCGAACACGTTCGTCGGACAGTTGACCACGTTCTTCAGTCCCAAGGTCGTCAACGAATTGCGCGGGCAGTATTCAGTCGAAGACCGCCCCCGGCTGCCGAATGTGCTCGCGCCGGAACTGCGGGCCAATTTCGGCCTCTTCGGCACAGTTAATTTCTTGCCGACGACCGAGTCGGACTCCCGCAAACAGTTCGCCGACAACCTGACCAACATCCGTGGGTCGCACACGATCAAACTCGGCGGTGAAATAAACTTGACGAAAGCGAGCCAGATATTCGCCTTCCGGCAGTTCGGCAGTTTTAGCTTTACCAATACTGGGACTACCGCAGACGCGAATATCCAGACGCTCAGAATTCTATCTGTCGGCGGTAACAGCACCGCAGGGACTGTGAACGGTAATGTCACGGGCACCATCATCGATCCGATCAATCGCTTCGATACCACGACCGTGCGCTATACCCGCCAGACCGGCAACGGGCAAGCCGCCTTTACATCTCCGTCATACGCCTTTTTCGCGCAGGACGCATGGCGCATCCGCCCGAACTTCACGTTCAACTACGGGCTGCGTTACGAGGCCCAGTTGTTCCCCACGCCGCAGACAACCAACAGTACGTTGACGGACATTGTCGCCAACGCGAATCTGCCGCTCGGGCGCGTCAATCCGCGCGCGCTGCCCGATCAAAAGAACCAGTGGGCACCGCGCGCAGGCTTTGCGTGGGATCCGTGGAAGGATGGCAAGGGCGTGATTCGCGGCTTCGGCGGCGTCTATTATGCCTTTACACCGCTCATCACGTTGGCTGCGCCGTTCAATAACTTCCGCACGCCGCCGGGCGACCTTAGCGCGCAGTTGCCTTCGTCGGGTCTGCCCGCGAGCCTTAACACGGTCTATAAGCAATTCCTGTCCATCGGCATCAACCTGAACAACTTCCCGCTCAACGCGCTGCCGATCCTAACGCTCGATCAATTTAACCAGATCAACGCGAACATCGCAGCGGCGGGCGGCACGGTCGCCAATCCGCTGACCGGCTTGCAGGTCGTCTCGGGCAATGATGGCTTGAAGAACCCGCGCTCGACACAATTCGGCGCAGGGATCGAGCGTGAAGTCGCGCGCGGCTTAACCGTCGGCGCGAACTTCGATTACGTCAACACCGTCCATCTGGACTTCAACCGCGACTACGATCTGCCCGCGCCGATCATTCGCCCCGGCGATATGAGTCGGCGGCCGTTCTTCGGCGTCGTGGCAGCTACTGCGGCGGCTGGTGTGCCCATAATCGGGGCGCAAAACAGGCCTATCGCGGCGCTCGGCAACACCGGCTATGTGCAGGTACGCGATTCGGCCGCCCGCTCGCTCTATCGCGGTCTCACATTCCGCGGCCAGTTGCGCCGCAAGTTCGGCCAGTTCGACGCCTTCTACACGCTCGCGAAGAATTTGGATACCGACTCGACTGAGCGCAACGCCACCTTCGCCACGTATGAGAACGCCTTCAACTTGCAACCGGAGTACAGCTTCGGCGCGCTCGACCGGCGGCACACATTCGCCTTTAATACGGTGATCCATGCGCCGTTCGGTTTCGAGCTTGCGCTGAATAGCCGCGTTCTGTCCGGCGCTCCGATTGACGTAAGCGTAAGCGCCATTGTCCCGCCGGCGGGTGCCCTCAATCCCGATGGCACTGTCATGAGCGCTGCGCAATATGCTGCCCTGGTTGTCCTTCAGCCATCCAATACTGCTGGGACGACGGGCGTTACGACCGGCGATCTTAATCAGGACACGACGTTCCCTGATCGGCCGTTCATCGCGCCGGGCGTCAGCAGCAAGCGCAACTCTTATCGCAACCGGGGGCTGAAGTTCACGGACCTGCGCGTCCAACGCAACTTCCGCTTCAAAGAGCGGTTCGAGTTGTCGCCCACGTTGGAGGTGTTCAACCTGTTCGACTTCCAGAACATCGTCTACGCCTCGACGACCGCGACCAACTACGGCAACCCCGGCATCAACGAGAAGACGGGCGCGGTGCTCGCACCGTCAAACGTGGCCTTCTTGCAGTTGCGCGATCCCGCCGGCAACCTTCGCACCACCAACAGCGCGGGCGCGCCGTTGCAGATTCAACTTGGTCTCCGCTTGAAGTTCTAAACCAACCGGTCGCGTAAGTGACCGCATAGACGGGCGCGCTTGGCTAAGGCAAGCGCGCCCGCTTTCTTTGTCGGGCAAGCGTGCGTGTTCTAAGACAGGGCGAGTGCGCGCCGCCGTTTGTACGAAAACGGACTTGAGCACACATCTTTGTTTTAGGTAAGCCGTATGACGTGCCGACTTGCATCACTTTCTTTAGCAACAACTTCTCTGTCCAAGCGCGCCTACCGGCGCATGCATGATCGTGCTGGCATAGACGTTGCCCTTTTGTCTGGCGAAACGAATGCGGTCGCAGGCTGTTCTTGCGGCGCGCAAGCTAGCGGCATAAGGAGACAATGAAATGGGCATTCCAAACAAGGATGAGATCGAAGGCAAATTCGATCAGGCGAAGGGCGCGATCAAAGACAAGGTGGGTGAAGTGACCGGCGACCGCGACCTCGAAGCCGAGGGGGAGGCGGAGCGCGCCGGCGGCAACGTGCAGGAAGGTTTCGGCACTGCGCGCCGTAAAGTCGGCGAAACCATCAACGACATCGGCGACAAAATCGGTCGCTGAGCATAAGAC
>JANMAD010000017.1:0-19316 GCA_031359515.1 Acidobacteriota bacterium
GCGATTCAGGCGGTCGCGCTCGTCGGTTTTCTGATGTCGTTTCTGATGTCGGGGTTCATCTTTCCAGTGACCAACATTCCGCCCGCGCTGCGTTGGGTGTCGTACCTCGTGCCCGCGCGCTACTACATTGAAGTGACGCGCGACGCCTTCGTGCGCGGCGGCGGCTGGCCAGGCGTCTGGCACGCGCCCGTGCTGCTCAGCCTGTTGGGATTGTTCTTCTTCTTCCGCGCATGGCGCACGATGCGGCACATGCAGGTGAATGCATGAGCGCGCGTTTCGCGGCCATCTTCAGCAGCCGTTTCTGGCCGCTGACGTTGAAGGAGTTGCGACAGATTAAGCGCAACCGGCGGCTCGTGATCTCGTTAATCATTCCGCCGACGATTCAACTGATCCTGTTCGGCTTCGCTTTGAACCCGCAGGTGACGCAGTTGCGCTTGGGCGTGGTGGATGCGAGTCGCACGCGCGAGAGTCGCGAGTTGGTGTCGGCGTTCGTTGAGAGTCAGGCGTTCGCGGTGAGCGGGCAGTACGGGTCGGCGGATGAGATGGGCGCGGCGCTTAGTCGCGGCGACTTGGACGCGGGCTTGGTCGTGCCGGTTGACTATGCGAAGCAGCGCGCACGGCATCAGACAGCCGATGTGCAACTGTTGATTGATGCGGTCAACTCGAACACGGCTGCGGTCGCAGGCGGCTATGCCGCGCGCATTATCGGCGCGCTCAATCAGCAGATCGCGTTGACACAATCGCCGCCGGTCATACAAACGGCCGCGCAGACGGCGAGTGCATCTGACGGCACGAGTCCGGGCGATACGCCGCCGGTCTCGTTGAGCGTTGCGCCCTCGCCGCTCGCGCGGGCTGTGGTCACACCGCGCATCACGCTCTTTTATAATCCGGGCTTGCTCAATTCGTGGTTCATCGTGACGGGCACGCTCGGCACGTTGCTCGTCTTGAACGGCTCGATTGTCGCGTCGGCTTCGATGGTCAGAGAGAAAGAGGTCGGCACGATTGAGCAGTTGTTGATGACGCCGGCTGAGGCGACCGAGATCATCGCGGCCAAGATCGCGCCGCTCTTTCTGTTGCTCTGCGGCGACGTGCTGTTGGCCGTCACGGTCGGGCGTGTGATCTTTGGCGTGCCGGTGCGCGGGAGTCTGTTGCTCTTGTTCTGCGCGGGCGCGTTGTGCGTGCTGGCGGGGATTGGCATCGGGACTTTCTTGGCCACGTTCACGCGCTCGCAGCAGCAAGCGCAACTGATGGGCTTCTTCGTCAACCCGCCGCTCGCGATGCTCGCGGGCGCAACCACGCCGGTCGAAGGCATGCCGAAATGGCTGCAACCGTTCACGCTCTTAAACCCCGTCCGCCACTTCGCCACCATCGCGCGCGGCGTCATGCTCAAAGGCGTCGGCGTCAGCGAGCTTTACCCGAACCTGCTCGCGCTGATCGGCTTCGCCGTCCTGCTTGTCGGCATCAGCGCGTGGCGCTTCCGCAAACAGTTAGGCTGAGACGGTCAGACGCAAACCATCGTAAGCGGCAATCGTCTCGCCGGGCCAGAGTTGCTTCGCTTCGGCGGCGAGATCAACGTCGTCCCACTGCGGATAAAGATGCGCGAGCAGGACGCGACGGGGCGCGGCCAGAGCGGCGAGGCGCATCGCGTCGGCTAACTCAAGATGCAACTCAACCGGCTTGTCGCGGTGGAACGAGCATTCCATAAAGAGCAGATCGACACCGCGCGCGAAGTCGGCGAGCGCGTCCGTCGGGCCTGTGTCGGACGTGAAGACGAGCGTCGTGCCGCGCTCGTCTGTGAGCTTGAGCGCGAGGCTCTCGTCGGTGTGCGGTGTGGAAAAAGTTTCGGCGTGAAGATCGGGCCAGAGCGCAAACGATGAGCCGGGCGCGATCTCTTTGATCTCAAGCGGGAAGGGTTGTTTCATTAACTTGTAGTCGCCCGCTTCGTCGAACGCGCGAAAAAGTTTTTGCAGGCCGGACGGGCCGTAAACGACGAGCGGCTTGCGGCGGGCTTGCGTCTGCGGCGCGTACTTCGTGCCGAACAGGAATGGCGCGAGACCGCCGACATGATCGAGGTGAAAGTGGCTGACCCAGATCGCGTCGAGGTTTACCCAGTCCAACTCCTCCTGCGCCATGCGATGCACGGCCGCGGCCGACACGTCGAGCAAGAGCGAGCCGCCCGTTGTTTGCAGCCAGTGTGCGGCCGCGGCGCGCTGCGGGTGCGGCACGCTTGTGCCCGAACCGAGAACGACGAGTTGCATGATGTGGTTAGCCTCCCCTTGCGCTCAAGCTAACAACGAAAGATTCGGCGCGTCAATCACGCAGCATCTGCCGCGCGCTTGACCGCTTGCGCGCAGTTAAGTTAAATCACAGGCAAATGGAAACAGGACAGACGGACATGAGCGCGGCGAACGCGGCGGCCCTCGACGTGTTGGCGATCTTCTCGCATCCGGACGATGCGGAGTTGACGATGGCGGGCACGCTGTTGAAGTTGAAGGCGCAAGGCTATCGCACGGGCGTGCTTGATGTGACGCGCGGCGAGATGGGCACGCGCGGCACGGTGGAGGGACGCGCGGCAGAAGCTAAAGCGGCGGCGCGGTTGATGGGCCTCGACGTGCGGCTCAACCTCGCGCAACCGGACGGGCATGTGATGTTGACTGACGAGGCGCGCACCGCGCTCGTGCGTGTGTTGCGCACGCACCGGCCGCGCGTTTTGTTCACGTCGCATTGGGACGACCCGCATCCTGATCACGCGGCGACAGCGCGCATCGTGCGCGAAGCGGCGCGCTTGGCGAGCATGCGGCGTTATGATGAAGCAGCGGGCTTGGCGCAGATACAGATGCCGATGATCGCGCACGCGGTTTATTCGCGGCTGGTCGTGCCGTCATTCGTCGTGGACGTGTCGGATTATCTGGCCGGGAAGATGGAAGCAATTCGGGCGCATGCATCGCAGTTTTATCGCGCGGACGCGAGTGAGCCGGCGACGCGCATCAGCGAGCAGAATTTTCTCGCGCAGATCGAGCATCGCGCGCGTTACTACGGCTCGCTTGTCGGCGTCGCCGCCGGCGAGCCGTTTTACGTCCGCGAGGCGCTCAACGTGGACGACCCCGTCGCGCTGCTGACGCGCCCGATGAATATTTACTCCTAATGGGGGCGGCCACATCGTCACGTCGGCGCACGGCGCTGCCCGTCCTGCAACACCACTTGCAGATGATTCGCGACATCAAGGCGAAGATGTAACCGGCGGCGGCGTGGCGGCGACAGGGCTGCCCGGCTTGCTTGCCGCAAACTTCTCCGCCCAGCGCACGCGCCCGGTGATCTGCATGACGACGAAGAGCGTCAGGATCGAGCCGATGGTGACGGCAAGCCCGGTGAAGCCTTTGAAGAAGAAGGCGTAGGAGAACAGCACGAGATAGATGAACTGCGCGACGGCCGCCTCGCGCGTGGCGAAGCGCGTGCCGAGGACGAGCCGCAGGTAGCTCACGACGAGAAAGATCGAGACGACCGATGAGATGGCGAACGCCGTGTGGATCGAGACGTGATCGACCAGATACGCGAGCAGCAGGTGGAATGAGAAGAAAGCGGTGGCGAGAAAGAAGTAGTTCATCGGGTGCAGTTCGAGGCCGCGCATCGTCGTGATGATGAACATGAGAAAGAAGAAGAAGAAGAAGAGCGACACGGGCGCGAACAGACTGATGCGACCCGCGAGCGGCCCCGGTTGCAGCTTCTCCGGCATACGCACGCCGATCTGATAACCGCTCACCAGATTTTTATAGTTCCACGCAAACTCCCAACCGTCGCCTGTCTCCTGCTTCTCGGTCGGCGAAAGCGTGTCGGGAAAATCAACGTCTTTGAAGTTGGTGCGCAAGCGCAGATCGAAGTCGCGCACCTGCGCCACGTCGCCGCCGAAGTTATAACGCCAATCGGTTAGCCCCTGCGAGCGATAGGCGATCTTCAGCGTCGCGGTCTGGCCCGGTGCGACGCGCGCCGTGCCGCTCGTCGTCCCTTGCCCGTTCGTTAATGTGACGGGCGCGTCGTCAACGCTGAATTGCAGGTCGTCGTAGATGGCGCGGGCGGCGGGGAAGTTCAAACTGAAGTTCACCTGCTCCTCGTCGCTCGTGTTGCGGAATGTGTACGTGCCCGCGAAGTCCACCTTGTAAGTGCTGTACCAGAGCAAGCCCTTCTGCCGGTGCGCCAGATCGAGCGCGACGTTGATCCGGCTGCCCTCCAACGGCAGGCGCACCGTTTCTTCCTGAATGGTGACTTGCTTCTTCCCGTTCTCCGTCGTCTCAAGCTGGTGCTTGAGTACGACCGCGGCCGTCGGCGGCGACTGGTTATGCGGCGCGCCCCAGTTGGTGACGACGTGATCCGCGAGCGAGTCGTCAGACGAGTAGGTGCGCTGGAAGATGGTCGCGCCGAGGATGAGCCATGCGGCCGTGGCGCAGACGAAGATGACGGCGATGGCAATGATCCGTTTGAGCATCGGTGGTGATTACCCCTTTCGTCGTTATTATACGCCCGACCCGCGCCTGGCGACAGACGCACATGCCACGCTGCAAGGCTGTGGCTGACCACAGGCTGTGAGCTGAATGTGCGCTTGAGTGTGCGGCGAACACCCGCCGCAATCGGCTACGGTTTTTTCTCCAACGCCGCGCGGGCGATGGCGAGTGTGGCGGTGGCGCGCGGCGATTCGCCGATGAACGCTTTGGCCAACTCGACCGCCCGGCCCATGTCATCGAGCGCGAGCGCACCGAAGATGCCGCGCAGATCGAGCGTCGGCGTATCGAAGTTGATTGTCGAACGGCCATTCGGCGTCTGCACACGCGCGGCCAGTCCCGCGTCCGCGCCCGTGAACTCAGGCGCGGCGTTGGCCGCTTTGATCGTCTCACTCATCAACTCCCACGTACGATTGCGATCCACTTTCAGAAACTGCGTCGCGACCGCGACGAGGCTGCGCGCTCGGTCGGGATCGTCGCCAGCAATCTTGCGCGCCTCCGTGACCGCCGCTTCGAGCGCTTCAATCGCGCGCGGGCGATCATCGGTCATCAACAGGCGCGATGCCTCGGTTAGTCCCCACGTGCGCTGTACGTGCGTCAGTTCGCCCGTCTGTGCGAGACGCAAAACCTCTGCGCCATCCTTCTTCTGGATCGCTTGATTGACGCCGGCAAAGTCCACGAAGGCGCGCACCTGTTGACGCAAGGCCATGTCCTCGATCTTGTCTGCGAAGTCGCGCGCCCGCCCGTCGCCTTTGAAAGCGGCGGCTATCGCGGCGTGCATGTAATCCTGATCGCGCCCGGCGGGCGTCTGCGCGCGGCCCGCATGGTCGAGCGCTTCCTGCACGGGGTCGCCGCGCTCGGCTTCGCTGACCAGTCCGCGATTCAAATCTCTGTCCATCTCGCTACGCTGTTGGACGGGCACGTCGGGTGTGAGCGCGGCGAGGCGGGCGCGCAAATCGGCCGCGATCTCAGGCGCGTTCTGCTCGATGAAAGGGAGCAAGCGCGCAGTGACGAAGTATGCGCCATCGCGCCCCGACGAACTGCGATCCTGATCGAGCTGCGGGAGTGGCCGCAACAAAATCTGCGCCGCCGCGTGACTGAACGCTTGCCGCACAGCCGCCGGCATGTCCGTGGGCGGGCGGATGTCTCTGCGTCGTTGACTGATAGAAATCCCGCCGCCCGCTTGGACAACCATGTACAGGTGCGGCGTCATGACATAAGACGATAGGAGCAAGACCGTATTAGCATCCGCTTCCGGATCGCCGACCGTGCGCCCCAGCAGCGCCACGTAACGCTCGTCGGCGGCCTGCGGATTCTTCTCGCGTAGCGAGACGAGAAACTCAATCGCCAACTGGTAGGGCCGCGCGAGCGCCGCGTCGGCGAATTGCAGCGCCCGCTCGGTGTCGCCGTCGTTCAGGAATTGCATGGCTAGCTCCAAGCGGCGCGCTAACTCCGGGGGCGTCGCATAGGGGTCGCCGCCGCGCCGCGCTTGCGGGGCATCGGGCGTGGCTGCCGGGGACGCGGCCACCGGCGTTGCCGCCGCCGCCGCGCTCGTCAGTTGACTGTCTTCCTGCTTCTTGGCCCCTTCTAACTTGGCCAACAACTCCTCGCCGAGCGCGCGGTCGCGTTTGGCCGCGAGTCGCAGAACTTCGCCGCGCACGTTCGGGCGATTAAGGTTCGTCGCCAGGCGCGGGCCATTGGCTTGTGCGCTACGCTGGCGCAAATTCTCTTGATCGGCCACCTCGGCCGCGTCCCATGCGCGCCGGAACAAAGCCATTGCGCGCTCCTTGTCTGTGTCCCAGAGGGCGTCCGCCGCCTGCGCTTGCACGCGTGCGCGCAAGGTCTCGTCGTGGAAACCGCGCGCTTCATCGGCGAGTGTTGTTAGCAGCGCAGTCGCCTGCGCCCGCCGTTCGGCCACGAGCGGATCGACCGCACCGCGTGCGCCCGCCTCCTTGGCTGTGCCAGTCTTCTTTGGTTTCGTGTTTGCTGTCTGCGCGAATGCGGACGACAAGAGCAAGACGGATAAACAGAGAGCCGACGCAAAGCGGCGTGCGTGCTGCGACATGTGTTAACTCCTTCAGGCGGCGGGCAACGTGTACCGTGATGAGACTGCTGCTGACACTTATACGCCGTGTTTATGATGACGGTTCACAAAGTTGCTGGGAAAATTGCAGGTAGCAGCGATCATGTATATGGCATTTGGAAATCAGTGCTGAAATTTCTTAGCCCGATGCCAGCGCATAGCATAAAGGGCAGGAAAGAATGGCTTGGCTGAAGGCAGCATGATGCTTTTATCGCGCAGACTGCGTAAGAGCAGAGCGGCCGGCCCCTTTTCATCGAAAGTGGTGGAGACGAGCAAGCTATAACGATCATCAAGCGACAACATGCCGATGTCGAAAGCCCAATGATGCAACTTGCAAAGCGCAAGACCATTGCCGATGTTGTCGTCGTGGGCCACGGCGAAGGGAATGATATGAGCAGCGTCCACCGCCGATGCGCCATCAAGCGTGATGATGCGAACCCGGCAAGCCGCGCAGGTGTAATTGTAGAGCTTCATCACGACCCGGCGAAATGCGGCACTGCGGATCGGCGAAGCGGACACCCCATCAACATTTGGCAGAGACCTCTCTCTGGCTTGGTGCAGAAGACTCTGCTCTACGTCAGTAACTTGACGACTCTCGTTGATAATCCTTCCTATGTCCGCGCCATATTCAGGCAAGTAAGTGTCAATTATCGTCTGGCGTATTACCTCGCGCGATGCCGGATTCAGCAACAGTGCGAATAGCTCATCGTCCAAGTTGGCAAAGGCGACGACTGTGGAAAGCTGCGACATCGCTTTGAATGTGTGCGCGGCGGCTAATACAGCTTGTTGCCCGCGCTGCGCATGTAGATGCCAGAAGCCAGAGGTCTTTAGATGATAGAAAGGCAGGTAAGGGCGAGGCAGTCCGCTACCAACACACGCCCAATACTTGAGATAAGTTTCGACGAGTTGCGGCGACGGGTAAATCTGATTTGTTTGGATTGCACCTTGCTCGATGAGGTCAATAACCGTTAAGAGCAATAAAGGTTTGTGCGGGGCTGGCGTACCGCGTGCGCGGTCAATGCGAAGATGTTTGAGTTTCGCTAAGAAATAATTCAGACGGTCAAGCATGATTCAACTTCGGTCATCCAGCGACTATGTCACTGTAATAAAGGGCTGATTAATCCTCCTGTTTGATCGATTTATTAGAATGGGACAACCTCTCTCCTTCGCCAAAAACATCCAAAAATTAGTGATTTTGGGCAAAAGTTAGCACCTGATCGCACACACTGATACATTTCACAAATGCGCAGTGCTTGATTCAGTTGCATTGCTTATGATAGCGGCAGAAACCTGACCTGTCCTTCCCACTCACCTTCGATACTGCATTCTGCCAAGAGCAATACTTCTTCAATGGCGACACCGATGGGCACTTCCTGTCGTAATTCAAAGAGACCGGACATCGGTAGCCCGGCTACTATGCGCTCGTAAGCAAAGCCTGCCATTGTACTCGCATCATGGGTCAGCAATACTCGGCCTTCGCTCGCCGCCCAAGCCAGCACTTGCAGATCGTTGGCGCGACCAATGACAGAGTCCTGCTTGCGCCGAATGTCGAGCGCCGGTTGCCGCCGCAACACGCCACGCAGGATGCGGTTGTTGAAGTCTTCATCAGTCGCGAGCTTGATCATGCGTTACGCGGTGCGCTTGCGTGCCATTAATCGCTCGCGTAGGCCAGCCTGCGGGAAACGAGTCTCCATCGTGCGGC
Organism: Acidobacteriota bacterium; assembly: GCA_031359515.1. Lineage (GTDB taxonomy): Bacteria > Acidobacteriota > Blastocatellia > Pyrinomonadales > Pyrinomonadaceae > QHXQ01. The sequence goes on from JANMAD010000017.1 coordinate 8,279, forward strand.
GCCCTTCGTCGCGTTGCGCCTGCCTCCGTTGTAGGTATGCTTCGACTTCTGTCTGATTTTGCAGATAGTAAGCGATGACCGCGTAAACATCCGGCAGTTCGAGGGTGGAATAATCAGCTACTATCTCCTCCGGCGTTGAACCTTGCTGGAAGGCGAAGATCACGGTGTCAAGTGACACCCGCGTATCGCCTACGCGCAACACATCGCCCTCATCGGTGGTTAATGGCACGGGCTTGGTTTGAAGCGAAAGACTCATGGTCGTTTCTCCCGCAAGATTTATACGACACTGGATACAGGAGCGGTTAAAGGGCGACGACTTCCAGTTCGGGGTCAACCTCTTGCTGCAACATGCCTTCGATGGCCATGAGCGTGCCGCTGATCGAGCTGGGGCAACTGCCGCATGCACCCTGATATTTGATCGTGAGCGTGTTGTCTTTGATGCCCATCACTTCGAGCCAGCCGCCGTCGCCCGCGAGCGCGGGGCGGATGCGCTCGTCGAGAATTTCGTTGATGCGCAGCAGGCGCGGGTCGTCGCTGAGCAATGCGCCGAGCGCGCCGCCGTCCGCGCCCCCTTCGGTTGCCAGCGTTGCGCCGCCGACGGCCGCCGCCGCCGCGCGGATCGGCACGGCCAGCCGGGGCAGCAGATCGTCCCAGTCTTCCGCGTCCTCTTTCTCGACCGTGATCATGTTGCCCATGTAAAAGACCGAGACGACGGGCCCGATCTCAAACAGCGAGCGGGCGAGCGGATCGTCCGCCGCCTCGGGCGCAGTGTGAAACGAGCGCGCCGCGCCGTTCGTTACCGGTTCCTTCAGCACGAACTTGACGGCGTTCGGGTTGGGCGTCTCTTCGATGTTATCTATCTTCGGCATTGCTTCATCCCTTCAATAATTGCTATGCGCACATTATAACGCGGCCGCACGCGCAAACCCGAACCGGCACGGGCAACTTAACCGCGCGGCGGGCCGCCGCGAAAAATTTAACATCGTCGAGGCAGGAATAGATTGTCAAATGTGCCAAACCAGACTACTATCTCAGCATCTCGCTTGTCTCCCTTCAAGAAGGTGAGAAAAGTTGAGAACGAGAGGCAGACGGTAGCGAGGGCTGTCTGCCTCTCGCATTTTGTAGCTGTTAGCTTTTAGCTGACAGCTTTTTGTTTTAAGCTAACAGCTAACAGCTAACAGCTTTTATGAACATCGGCATCACCGTCTATCCGACCTACGGCGGCAGCGGCATCGTCGGCTCGGAGTTGGGCAAAGAACTGGCGCAGCGCGGGCACACCGTCCACTTTATCGCCTCGGCCTTGCCGACGCGCCTGACTGAATTGAACGAGCGGGTGCGCTTCCACGAGGTCGAGATGATGTCGTACCCGCTCTTCGAGCATCAACCATACACGCTCGCGCTGGCGACGAAGATGGCCACGGTGGCGGAGACGGAAAATCTCGATCTGCTCCACGTCCACTACGCCATCCCGCACTCGATCAGCGCCATCCTCGCGCGTGAATCTCTGAAGCCGCAGCGTCGCCTGCCCGTTATCACTACCCTGCACGGCACGGACATTACGCTCGTCGGCGCGGATCGTTCCTACCTGCCGATCACGCGCTACGGCATCGCGCAGTCGGACGGCGTGACCGCCATCTCCGCCTATCTTAAACGCGCGACGACAGAGACCTTCGGTCTCAACAACGTCGAGGTCATTCCGAACTTTGTCTGCGGCTCTGAGTACCAGCGCCGGCCCGTGCCGCACTTGCGCACCGAACTTGCGCCGAACGGCGAGCCGTTGCTCGCGCACGTCTCGAACTTCCGCCCCGTCAAGCGGCCGGTTGACTGCATAGAGATATTCGCGGGCGTGCTGGAGCGCGGCGTCAAAGCGCGGCTGGTAATGGTCGGTGACGGCAGCGAGCGCGGGCAGGCGGAGCATCGCGCACGCTGTCTCGGCATCGCGGAGCAGTGCGTGTTCGTCGGCAAGCAGCCGCGCATCGTTGATTATCTCTCGGCGGCGGATGTGCTGCTGTTGCCGTCGGAGCAAGAGTCGTTCGGGCTGGCCGCGCTCGAAGCGATGGCGTGCGAAGTGCCGGTCGTGGCGTCGCGCGTGGGCGGCGTGCCCGAAGTGGTGACGGACGGCGAAACCGGTTGTTTGAGTGAAGTCGGCGACGTGGCGAAGATGAGCGCGGACGCGGCGCGCCTGCTCGCCGATGAAGATTTGCGCCGCGAGATGGGCCGGCGCGCACGCGCATCAGCCATCGCGCGCTATAGCACCGATCTCATCATCCCGCGCTACATCGAGTTCTATGAGCGCATCCTCGCCGCAGCGAGCAACTGATTGCCCGCGCCAAATGTTTACCCAGCATCAGTCGCGCTGCCGTCTGCGCTTGGGGCGGGCTGTTGGTGGTTGAGCCAAGCGAGCAGTAGATCGTTGAAGTGGCGGCTGGCAAGTTCGCGTGGCGGGGGCGCGTTGCGCGGGTCGACGAGCGGGATCGGGTGGATGTAGTCCAGCCCCTTCTCGCGCAGCGCATAGCGCCACTCGCGCTCGACCCACTCAGAGGCCCGCGCCGCCTCTGACCAGAAGAGATAGAAGATGTCGCGCCGGCGGATGTTCTCGTACAGTTGTGCTTCCCATTGCTGCCCCGCGCGCAGTGCGACGACATCGAGAAACACATCCACGCCGGCTGCCCTCAATCCTTGCACGCGCCGCAGCACCTCTGCGCGGTCGGTTGAAGCATAAGAAGCGAAGGCCGTGCGGAACATCTGCTGCCGCGCACGCAGAGTCATCTGCGCGCCACTGTCCGGGCCGACCGCGATCTCAAAGACAACGCGCCAGAGCAACAGTCCGTCGTGCAAAATGTTGATCTGGCCCGGATAGTTGCCCGGCGCAAGGTCGGGCGGCGTGTCCACGATGAAACTTGCATTGACGAACTCGCCGCACCAGAAGAAAGAGTCCTGCGACTCTTTCACCTCAAAGCCGTCGAGATGCAGCACGAGCGTCAACTGCTTGCGCACAGGGATACGCACGTTGGCGCGCGAGCCGCGCTCAATCAAGCGGTGCTTGCGCGTCGCCAACTTCATTACCTCATCGCGTTGCTCCCGGTTATACGCCCACACTTCGAGCACGAATGAGCGCGCCGGCGCGACCTTGGCCGGGGCAAAGACTGAGAACTGCACCAGATCGATCTCCGGTTCAGCATACGATTCCATAGCTGCGCGCGGCACTTGCACGTTGTATGCGGCGGACACAGGCACGCGCTCCGCTTCATCGTCTGGCTGCTCAGCCGGCATGGTCGGGCTGGCAAACGGGCCGGCCGGCGCAGTGCTGACCGGCGACGCAAGCGGCACGACCTCCTGTGTGGACGGAATGTATGCGCCCGTTACCGGTTGGCTTGTGGTCGGTGGTGGTGGTGGCGGCGGCTGATAACTCAGCGTCGTGGGCGCGGGGGCCAGCCCGCCATACACGCGCGGCTGCACGCGCATCGTGCTGGGCGATTCGTGCGCCGCGCCCAGGGGCGGATGTAATAGCTGCGCCGGCGTTGCGGGGGCGCAGTCAGTCGCCAACCACTCGTGCAGGGCGCGCAGCACGCGGAGTTGGCGCAGCGCGTCGGCCGCAGACTGCGTGCGCTCATGCGGCGCACGTTGGCACAGTCCGCGCACAAACTCTTCGATGGGCGGCGGCACACTGTAGAGCAGCGACAGCGACGGCAAGTCGTCTTCAGCCAGCCCGCCCCACACCTGTGTGCTGCCGCGGTGATAGAGATATACACCGGTCAGCAGTTCATACATGACCACGCCGAGCGAGTAGAGATCGGTCTGCGGCGACAATGGCTGGCCCATAGCCAACTCCGGCGCGGCGTACACGGGCTTGAGGAAGAGTACGGCGTCGGGCCGTAATTGTTCATCCATGCGCCGTGCGCTGTTGAAGTCGAGCAAACGCACCGCGCATGTTTCAGGCAGCCGCCCATCTGTGGGCGGCTGCGTGTCGGTTTCAATAAAGATGTTGTCGGGGCTGATGTCGCCATGCACGACGCCCGCGCTATGCAGCGCGTTAAGCGACAAGAGACAGCCCTCGATGATGCGCAGCACGGACAAGCCTGCCAGGCCGCGGCCCGCGCGCGGCCACTGCTCCAGACTCCAACCTGTGAGGAGCGGCTGCACGAAGAAAGGCCGACCGTGCCACTGACCCATGTCGAGCACGGGCATGATGGGCACTTCCGGCGCAGTCTGCATGAGCCAGCGCAGGAGCGCAGGCTCGCGACAAAAGATGCGCTGCGACTGTGCGTCGGCGGCCAATTCCGCGCGCAGCAGTTTGATAAAGACGGCGCGACCCGTCTGTGGTTCGACGGCCTGAAACGAGCAGTTGATGCCGCGTTCGCGCAACAGCCGCACGGCCATATAGCGGCCGTCAAAGTCCGGCACTGCGGCCGACTCACCTCGTACTTGCTCCGGCTCAGTCGTCAACTCTGACTCCTCGTAACTGTCAATTGCCGATGGTTAGATGGCGCGGGCATGATACGGATCGCGCCGTTGTTCTAGCACCGGGCCGGCGGCAGGGTCAATCCCAACTTTTCGCCGTGCCCGTTTTTCACGCTACCATAGGGGCCGCCGCCGAGACGAGCAAAGAGGACACAAGTTTATGAGTAGCGCCATGGCAGCACAACACGCACGGGCCGAAGACAAGCCCGTCCGCTACATCATCCAAAATCTTGAGCGCGCTTACGGCGTGCCGGAGAACAAGCGCGCGGGCGATCCGCTCGACATGCTGATCGGGATCATCCTCTCGCAAGCGACGAGCGATGTGAACAGCCGCCGCACCTTCGCCGCGCTCAAGGCACGTTTTCCTACTTGGGACAAAGCCCTGCGCGCACGCGAGTCAACTACCGCCGCGACGATCAAAGCGGGCGGACTGGCCAAGCAAAAAGCGAAAGTGATCAAGCGTCTATTGCAACAACTCAAAGCACAGCACGGCACGCTCGATCTGTCGTTTCTACATGACATGCCGGCCGCCGATGCGTCGACTTACCTCGCACAGTTTCGCGGCGTGGGGCCGAAGACCGCCGCCTGCACGCTCCTGTTCGCTTGTCGCAAGAATGTCTTCCCGCTCGACACGCACATCTTTCGCGTGCTGCGGCGCGTCGGTCTCATCCCGCCGCGCTGCTCCGACAGACGCGCGCATGAGATCATGGACGCGCGCGTGCCGGCGGGTAAGTTCTATTCATTGCACGTCAACTTGATCCGCCACGGGCGCACGCTCTGTCGTCCGCGCGAGCCGCTGTGTGCGCGCTGCCCCATCGTCGAATATTGCGCCTACGGGGAGACGCAAGTTTGATCTCGTGGACAACATGCGCGCAGAATAGGTAGCACGCGCCCTCTGGCCTTTAATAACTGCGCTTGATGAGGAGAATGCCGAAGATGCAATGCAGCAACTGTGGTAACGACCTGCGCCCGGACACAAAGTTCTGTACCAAGTGCGGCGCTTTGAATCCGCAAGCCACGACGCACACGCCCGCCCCGCCGCCCGTGCCGCCGACACCTGCCGGTTCATTCGGCAATGCGCCCCGCGCCGCGTTTGGTGGGGGACAGATGGCGCAGCCGGCGCGCAAATCAGGTTGCGGGAAAGTGTTGCTGGTCTTGGCCGGTTTGGGCGTGGTGGGTTTGGTGGTCGTCGGCATCGCCGGCTATTACGGCTACAAGTTTGCCGAAGAGAAACTGAAATCTTCGGAGGCTTACACGGTCGCCATCGCGACGTTGAAGCAAAATCCGGCGGTGCAGGAGAAGTTAGGCGAGATCAAAGAGACGGGCTTCCCGCTCGGCAATTTCCAGGAGAGCGCGGACGGCTCCGGCACGGCGGCCTATAAAGTTTCCGTCGTGGGCACGAAGGCGAAAGGCGAGTACGATGTCGTGATGCGCCGCCGGCAGCGCAAGTGGTCGTTGGTCACGGGCCGGGTCACACTGATGAACGGCGAGATCATCAACGTCAAGTCTGATGACATGGATACGAGCGACCTGCCGGAGACGAACGATAATGCGGACGAGCCGCCCCCGCCGATGCCCTTACCGCCGGGCGCTAAGGGTGAGACGATAGTCTCCGGCGGCGTGCTGAACGGCAAGGCGATCAGTAAGCCGGAGCCTGCCTACCCGGCCGTCGGCACAGCCGTGCATGCTGCGGGCACGGTGACAGTGCAGGTGGTTGTAGACGAGACAGGAAAGGTTATCTCCGCCAGCGCTGTGTCGGGGCATCCGCTCTTGCGGCAGGCGGCGGTCGTGGCTGCCAGACAAGCGCGCTTCAAGCCGATGCTGCTCTCCGGTCGGGCGGTGAAAGTGAGCGGCATACTCACGTACGACTTCGTCGCGCGGTGAGCGTGTATGACCGCGTGCGCAATGTTTGAGCGGCGGCTATGTCTTATTTGATTGACGGCAACAACGTGATGGCGCAGCGCGTTGGCTGGCACAGAGACAAGCCGGGCGCGCGACGCGGCCTGCTGGACGAGTTGGCGCGCTTCAGCGCACAGAAGCGTGTGCGCGTCGCGGTGGTCTTCGATGGCGCGCCCGACAAATTCTTCCCCGATGGCGCAAGCTACAAAGGCGTGCGCTTGCATTACGCGGCGCGCGGGTCGAACGCGGACGAGCGCATCAAGACTATCGTCGAAGCGTCACGCGAGCGACGCACACTGAAAGTCATCACCTCCGACCGCGCGCTCGCCGACTACGTACGCCGTTGCGGCGCGCAGGTGATCCCCGCCGGCGAGTTCAGACAGCGCATGGCAGAGCTTGAAACGCACAGCGCGGGGCCGCGCCCGAAGCAGGAGATTCAAGCCGATGAGGCGCACTGGCTGCGCTACTTCGGCGTCGCGGCGGAGGATGATGAGTGAGGCTTTAACTGCTGAGGCGGCCGTGTCGGGTTGCCTCAGTTGTTAGCTTGCTGCTTTCGATTGTCGTAAGTCCAGCCAAGTTCAGTATCCGGAAAATCGTGGAGTAATAAGCCGTTGACATGTTTTCTCAAACTGCGCACAGAACCATCCGGTCGTGCGATACAAGCCGTTGAAAATGAATATCGAGCCGATGAATTAGAGCCTGCAATCCACATTTGATTGTCCATTGCGCGTGTGCGAATTTGGGCTAAGGTCAATTCCTGAAAAAGCGGTTTAGGTTTTCTTGAAACAGTATGAACAGAATGAAAGATTAATTGGACGCCTTTCTCCCGGTACGTCTCAAACAAGGCAGGAAAGCACAATTCATAACAGATCAGAAATCCGCACTTCATGCCGTTGATAGTGACGACTAAAAAGCCATTTCCTGGTGTATACCAAGCAGATTCCGCTGACGTAAGCTGCTGCTTGTTATATGTGCCAACAATTCGCCCCGTGTTGGAAATAACGTGAGTGCAGTTCGTAGGGTTTTCACTACCCACAACGCTCCGGCAGGAGCCTAACACAACCCACAAGCCAAGTTGTCCAGCCAGCTTTACAATCTCTTCCGTATGCTCTTCCAGTTGTTGCCAATTGTCGCTGCTGGAAGGCGTGAAATCTGTGCGCTCATAGCCTGACAGAGCAGTTTCCGGGAAATGTATTACGTGCGCGGCGGCAGCGGCGGCTTTCTGCATGAACCGGCGGATAAACTTCGCATTGCTAGCCATGTCACCAGAGACAGGAAATTGGCAGATCGCAATGCGAAGTTTCTGAGTCATGTCAATCGATCTAAAATTTAACAAGCGCTGGCAGCGGACTCGGTTGAGAGCGGCTATCATTGAAAGTTGAAGCGAAGGTTGGATGGGTTCGCTCGCCGCTGGAAGCGCAGCGTTAGGCCCAACCTTATCGCCGCGCGCCGTTCATTGTCGATAAATGAACCTTCGCCATGTACTCTTGAGTCCTGGCCGGTGATCTTTAGCAACAGCCCAGACTCGCCACCTACCCGGCTGAGCGCCTTTGAAGATAAATTCGAACGTTGTATCAAGCACGCCGAATTTCTCCAGATAGGGGGACGGATTAATACACTCTCCGTCATCGGGCAGCCGTGAGCCCGTGGCGGGTGGAAGATTCCAGCAGGCTTCTACTTCAATTGCATATGCGGCGGCCCCCTCTACGGGATTCCACTCCAGCTTGGTAGTTCGCGGAAAGAGGTCGAACACGGTATCGTCTGGTGGACTGAGCTGCACCGGCGCGGGTAAGCGCTTCTCCGCACCATTTTTTGTCGGCTCAACTGGAGCTTGATTCTTTCGCTTGAGATACACAGCAAAGTCCGCGTTAGACCCTGCGCGCACGAGTAGCGAGCCCGGCCCCTTTCTTGGCCCACCAGCCGAGATCAACATCCCACCACCCATGACCCAATCCTCGTAGCCCTCCGCTACGATACGTAACCTAAATGGCACCGGGGGAGCAAAGAGTTTGAATCTGCCGGGAGAGTGACTTCCTTTGACAACCTCATGATAGCGCGCGTTTGGATCACGCTCTTGCCACACCCAGACTACAAAATCTTGCACCGGAGTATCGGCTGCCTCATCTATGACCTTCCCGGTGATAAGACCGCTCTTTGGCCCAAGCGTGAGTGAAACGGATGCGTTACGGTGCTCGTCGCCCACAATTATTTCTGGGATCGGCCTATGGGGGTCTCTATAGAACGGAATATAGGGCGGCATGTATCCCTCGGACATCTTCTCGCCAATGACCTGATATTTTCCGGCTTGCGTCAGATTGATAATGAACTTTCCCTCCGCATCTGTCTCCGTGCAGATCTTGTCGCGGACACGGACGATGCCGCCGTCGGCAGGAATTGCGCAGACGGTGGCACCGGAGAAAAGCCGGCCAGTTTCATCGCGCAAGTCCCCGGTTACGCTGTAGGGGAATGGCGATTGAGCAAGCGTTACGATGAAGACGGGTAGGCAGATTAGAACTGAGAATAAACGCATTGGTCTATTAGGGCTTCTCATTGCCGCTCCTTGTCAAAGCATCTTGAACACTCGGGCCTGCTATAAAATAAGGGCTAAGCTGTTGATTCCACTGCTGGCCTTATTTTCATCGGTGGTGGCGAAGCCTCCGCTTCATGATGACTAACGCCGGAATTGACCGGGCGCGGAGACAACTAACCAACCATTCAAGTCTCGCGGATGAAAGCCGCGCTATTCGCGCTCCGGTTGCATAAGTTGTTAGGCGCTGCCTGCCATTGAAATCATTCGCCCCGAAATTCTGCGCTGACCTCGATTTTACCAATTATGTTTCCATTGAACTCATCTACAATTTCAGTATCTAACCCTTACGAATTATTCGTTTTCCAAAAACCCATTACCATTGCCGCAGCTTCTGCGTTGATCTTCTGAATTTCCCCGGTGGCGGTACCAATCACGCCGGAGATCCCGCCACCAAATATGACCTCCATATTTGCTGCATTAACGATTGCCGCACATTTATGATCGGTATAATGGGTTATGGATCCTTCAGCTAAGGTCACACCTTTATCTGTATTTCCCTTCATTGCTTTCTCAAAGTGGGCCATATCACCGGCACCGTGGGCAACGATAACAGCAGCAACACTGCCATGATACGACTGGCAGGATTTTACGATCAGACTCGCCAACTCGTCTTTATCAATTACGGGAAGAATCCGATCAAGGAAAATATTACTTGCAATAAATGGTAGCGCAAGACTCTTATAACCATGCTTAGTCGCGAGCAAGAACGAATTTTCAATGCAGGCAGCTACCGAGTCACGAGTCGGATCAAAGCCGACTCCAACATGCCCCATCGCACCCGATGCGGCTTGGGCTATTGCAGTGATGTTACGACCAGCAAGGTTGCCGGAACTTGTCCACACACAAGCGCCCAGAGGGACCATCTTCAATTTTTGTAGCGCTGCATTCGTTGGAGTGTTATTCGCGGAAACTGTTTGCGTTGATGTGTATGACATGTATCTGCTCCTTTAGTTGATTATCGAAAAGAATCTATCCCATTACTTGTGATAGATGTACGTTGATTTGGTGGACTTTCACATGCCGCCACCATCTGAATTTTCCGCATACGGCTGATAAAGCGCAAGCGCCTAACGCCCGAATTAACCCGCGCCGAGCATAAAGCATTCAAGACGAAGAAACCAAGCAATGATGAAAGCCATGCTGTCGAGGCGTCGGGTTGAATGAGTTGTTGGGCGGCGGCTATTCGGTAGAGGTTTCGGATTCGTCGCTCTCAGCATCGGGTGCGCCCTTCAACCGTCGTCTTTCAAATCTGTGGAGAAAGTGATCGAGCATCATTGGCAGTTCCATCATCATCAAGTGCGATACCTTTGAGCCGCCGCCGACCATATCCTCCATAAAAGGCCCACGACCCATAACTCTTGTCACACGGCGGAGTCGTTCGATAGCCTTCTGTGCAGCTTTAGCATCGCCATCCCGTACTTCCCGATAGGCTTCGACAAGAATTTCGTAGAGCCAAGGAAAGTCGTCGCGGAAAAGTCCGCCGAACATAAGAAGGGAAATCGGATCATCGCCTTCTTCGGAAACCATTTCCGCCATTTCCTCGAACATAGAAGGATGCATATGCCTCAAACGCTTTCGGCGCGAGCGTGGCCCCTGATCCATCACCACACTTTCAAGGTCTCTGAAGCGCACATCCAACCCGCGAACACCGGTGACGAGTTCTTCAAGAATCTCGTGGGCAGGCCGCATGTGTTTCTCTGTTGGAGCCTCGGCTGGTATGGTCGCCAGATGCTTCTCAAGCTCGGGCCACAATGCGGTAAAGAGTTGCCGTGCGCGATCCTCGGGTATCGGTTCCGCTGCTGACTGGTTAATGGAATGAACCACCTCTGCTAGTCCACTACGCTCGAACTTCTTAGCTTGGAATTGCGCTAACGGCCCGCTAATGTCGCTGAATTCAAGATTGAACAGGAGCGGGATGACTTTGGTTCCTTGCATCGACTTTGCAAGAGCGCCAGCCTCAAAGAGTACCCACGGCGAGCCGAGGTTCTCTGGGGTAACACAAATGACGCCGAAGTTAGAGGTTTCAAGTTCCTTTGCTATCGCCTGCGCCCAGCGATCTCCTGCCGACACATCGGCCTCCGACAGCCA